>NZ_JBTLMO010000010.1:0-212694 GCF_054462255.1 Streptomyces sp. SD15
CGGCCGGGGCTTGATCTTTCAGCCCGTCCGGCGTTTGAGGACGAGGCCGTCCAGGCCGAACGGGGGTCTGGGGGCGGCAGCCCCCAGGGGACGATGGGGGTCCCCCCTGCTCGAGCGAAGCCGAGAGCTTGGGGGAGGGTAGGGGCGGCGGGGGCGAAAGAAACCGGGCGGGCGACGTGGGTCGCGGGGGTGGCGGGACGTGTGTCACAGCGGGACGTGGTTCCGTCGGGCGGGGGCGGAGCCTATCGTCAAGGTCATGTTCGCTGCCTATGCCGCCCGGATTGACCGTGACCAGCCGCTCAGAGGCCTGGAGTTGGGGGAGCGCCCGGCCCCCGAGCCGAGGCCGGGCTGGACGACCGTGAACGTCAGGGCCGCGTCCCTGAATCACCATGACCTTTGGTCCCTGCGGGGCGTCGGTCTGGCCGAGGACAAGTTGCCGATGATCCTCGGGTGCGACGCGGCCGGGATCGACGAGGACGGCAACGAGGTCGTGCTGCATTCGGTCATCGGGCAGACGGGGCACGGGGTCGGCCCCAAGGAGCCCCGCTCCATCCTCACGGAGCGCTACCAGGGCACGTTCGCCGAGCAGGTCACGGTCCCGGCGTGGAACGTCATTCCGAAGCCCAAGGAGCTGTCGTTCGAGGAGGCCGCCTGTCTGCCGACGGCGTGGCTGACGGCGTACCGCATGCTCTTCACCAACGCCGGGGTGCGCCCCGGCGACTCCGTGCTCGTCCAAGGCGCCGGCGGGGGCGTGGCCACCGCCGCGATCGTGCTCGGCAAGGCGGCCGGTCTTCGGGTCTTCGCCACCAGTCGCGACGAGGCCAAGCGGAAGCGGGCCGTCGAACTGGGCGCGGTGGAGGCGCTGGAGTCCGGCGCGCGGCTGCCGCAGCGGGTGGACGCGGTCATCGAGACGGTCGGTGCGGCGACCTGGTCGCACAGCATCAAGTCGCTGCGGCCCGGGGGGACTCTGGTGATCTCGGGTGCCACCAGCGGCGACCGTCCCTCGCACGCCGAGCTCACGCGCATCTTCTTCCTGGAGCTCAAGGTCGTCGGCTCCACCATGGGCACCAAGGATGAGCTGGAGGACCTGTTGTCCTTCTGCGCCGCGACCGGCGTGCGGCCCGTCATCGACGAGGTGCTTCCGCTCGATCGGGCCCGGGAGGGGTTCGAGCGGCTGGAGGCCGGCGATCAGTTCGGGAAGATCGTTCTTGGCGTGGGGTGAGGTTGCGTCTTTTGGCTGCGGCGGGCTCGGGAGTCTTCGAGCCCGCCGTTTGCGTGCCGGGTCGTGTTGTCAACGTCGGTTGACGGGGGCTTGATGTCAATGTAGGTTGACAGTCATGACCGAAGCAACGGATCTCGCCGCGCGCGCGGGTGACCGCGATCCGCGGATCGGGCTGCGGGCGGTCTCCGCGCTGCGGAGGCTGCTGGAGCAGTTGGAAGCGGTGCAGGTGCGCAGTGCGCGCAATCAGGGCTGGTCGTGGCAGGAGATCGCCGCGGAACTCGGAGTGAGCAGGCAGGCCGTGCACAAAAAGTACGGGAGGCAGTGATGTTCGAGCGGTTCACGAAGGATGCCCGGGCTGTGGTCGAGGGCGCGGTCGGGCACTCCGAGCGGGTCGGTGCCGAGACGGTGGAGGAGGAGCACATGCTGCTCGCCCTCTTCGATCGGGAGGGCAGCCGCGGTGCATTCGTGCTGGCGTCGCTCGGGGTGGACCGGCGCCGAGACTCGGTGGAACGGGGGCTCGCCGAGGCGCGTCGGCGTGGCGGGCTCTCCCGTGCCGACGCTGATGCGCTGTCCGGGCTCGGTATCTCCGTCTCGGAGATCGTCTCCAGGGTTGAAGAGGCGCACGGGGTGGGGGCGTTGGAGTCGGGGAAGCGGGGCGGAAGGGGGTGGTGGTCCAGGCATCGGCCGTTCGCGCAGGGGGCCAGGGATGTGCTGACGCAGTCCCTGCGCATCGCGCTGGCTCGCCATGACCGGACCATCGGGGACGAGCATCTTCTGATGGCTCTCACCGTCCGGCCCGGTGTGCTCGCGGAGGTGTTGGCCGACCATGGAGTTACGTACGAGTCGGTGACGCGTGTGTTGTACGGCGGGGGAGTGGCCAAGGCGGGGTGAGGAGGGGGTGGGTGCTCAGGGGGGTTGCAGTGGGTCTCGGTGGGTATTCCGAGCCGTGCACTCCGGGGCGTTGGAGTTCGCCCCCGCCGCCCCTACCCGTCCCATCCGTCCTTGGGGGCTCCGCCCCCAAACCCCCGCCAGGGGCGCTGCGCCCCCTGGACCCCCGCCATCGCCCGAAGGGCTAGTCCTCAAACGCCGGACGGGCTGGATGTCCCCGGCCGGGGCTGAAGGGCTGTCGCCCGGGGCCTGAAGGGCTGTCGCCCGGGGCCTGAAAAATCAAGCCCCGGCCTGGGGCTTCAGCTCTTCGGGGTGCGCAGCGTCGCCCCGATGTGTGCTGCCGCTGTCGACAAGTGGCGGCGGGCCGCTTGGAGTTGTTCCTCCGATACCCCGTGGTCCCGGGCCGCGTCGCGGATGTCGTCGCGGAAGCGGTCCAGGAGGCGGTCGAGGTCTCGGGCGGGGTCGCCGGTGGAGTCCCCGTGGGCCCAGGAGGGTTCGTAGTCGGCGGGGAAGTCCTCGCGGGTGACCGAGTACTCGGGCTTTGAGGTCGATCCGGGTGTTGGTCCCTTTGTTCCCTCGCGGCCGGAGCTGGGCTCCTTGCCGAAGTCCATTCCGAAGCTCTTGCCGAAGTCGCCGAACTCCTTGGCGAGTTCGGTCAGGCCTTCGCTGACCCCCGTCGGCCAGTCGCCGCGCGTGAAGTGGTCCTGGACCTTCTCCTGGACCCGCTTGGCCATGCGCTGCATCTCCTCCTGGGCCTGGGCGCGGACCTTCTCCTGGGTCTCCGTGGCCTGGCGCCGGGCGCGCTGGGCCTCGTCACGAGCCCGGCGGCTCTCGTCCTTCGCGCGCCGGGCCTGCTCCTTCCACTCCTGCTTGACGCGCCGCATCTCCTCCTTCGCGGTCCGCCACGACTCCTTGTCGCGGTAGTCCCCGAAGTCGCCGAACTCGCCTGCCGGGCCCTCGTGTTCGGCGGCGGTGCCGTCGGCGGCCTTGGCGCCGCGCCGGGCCTCCGTGGCCGCCGCCCGCATCTCGCGGCGCAGATCGCCCGCCGCGCCCCGCACATCGGCGCGGATCTCCGCGGCGAGCTCCGCGACCGAATCGCGGATCTCCAGCTCCAGGTCGGCCAGCTCGCCACTGCGGTCGGCCAGTTCGGCGCGGCCCGCGTCCGTGATCGCGTACACCTTGCGGCCGCCCTCGGTGGTGTGGGTTACCAGTCCTTCGGTCTCCAGCTTCGCCAGCCGGGGGTAGACGGTGCCCGCCGAGGGTGCGTACAGCCCCTGGAAGCGCTCCTCCAGGAGGCGGATCACCTCGTACCCGTGGCGCGGGGCCTCGTCCAGCAGCTTGAGCAGGTAGAGGCGCAGGCGGCCGTGGGCGAAGACGGGGGGCATGTCAGAGCACCTTCTTGTCGGTCGGGGCCTGCGGTGAGGCGTCGGTCGTGTCCCGAGGTGCCGGACCGTCCTCGCGCCCAGCGTCTTCATGCCGGTCGTCCCCGTGCCCATCGTCCTCGTAGGGGGCGTCGTCCGTCGGTGGCCTGCGGAGCAGGGCGATGGAGCCCGAGACGGTCATCGCCTTCAGCTTGCCGTTGCCGGCGCCCAGTCGGCCGGTGATCTTCTTGGCGCCCCACTGGCCGCTGACCCGGAGATCCTCGAAGGCGCTGGAGACCGTGCCGCTCGCGGTGTTGGCCTCGACCTCGGCGTCGGCGGGGTGCGGGAGGCGGAGGGCGATCTCGCCCGACATGTTCGACAGGTGGACGTCGGTGGGGGTGCCCGTGGGGTTGAGGTCCACGATCATCGAGCCGCTCACCGAGTCGGCCCGCACGGAGGAGCCCGAGGCCTCGACCACGGTCAGGTCGCCGGAGATGGAGTTGAAGCGGAGGTTGCCGGTGACGGCCTGGGCCTCCAGGCTGCCGGACACGGTGTCCACACGGACGGGGCCGGAGATGCGTACGAGTGTCGTGTCGCCCGTGACGCCCTTCACCTCCACTCGGCCCTCCACCCCGGAGACCACGGCGGCGGCGCCGACCACGCCCACCTCGACCGGCGTGCCCGCGGGGACGGTCAGCGAGACCACCGCGCTGCGGCGCCAGCCTTTGTGGTCGAGCCACTTGAGGAAGCCCTTCCAGGGCAGGTCCTCATACGCCACGGTGAGCGTGCCGTCCTGGTGGGTCACCTGAAGGGGCGGGCCCTCCAGCTCGGACACCTCGAGTCGGGCGGAACCCTCGTCGGTGCCCACGACGTTCACCGTTCCGTTGACGACGCGCACGTGGAGTGCCGTCACGGGGTCGTCGAAGGTCAGCTTCCTCGGCTCTGCGACGGACCACTCGGACATGGTGCAGACCTCCCGTGACTCCCATGGAACCGGCCATGGAACCGACCATGGAACCGGCCATGGACTCGACGCGCCATATCGCGTCTTCCGTTATTCACGATATATCGCGGGTCCGGAAAGTCAAGACACTCGTTTCGGGTCAAGCGGACAGGTCGAGAGGGTCGCGTGGGATCAAGTCGTCTCAAAAGGGGCGACTCGGTCCCGAGTCGCCCTAACCTATGACCATGCCCACGACGCCCGACGCGCCTCAGGCCAAGGCCCCCGGCGCACTGCTGCTCTGCCGGAAGCGGCCCGAGTCCGTCGGTCCCGGGCCCGGGGCCGGCGCCCTCGCGGCCGGGCAGTTGGCTGCCGGGGTGCCGCTCACGGTCTGGGGTGTACGCCGTCGCAGTGCCGGGTGGGTTGTCGTGGGGACGGTGCTGATGGTTCGCGGCGTGCTCGGACTGGCGTACGACCGGCTGCGGGCCTTCGACTGAGGCTCACCTGAGACACAGGGGCTGAAGCTCAGCCCCAGCGCCCTACTCCTCGTCGTCCTCGTCGTCCAGCCGCGCCAGCCACGTCGCCAGTCGTTCCACCGGCACTTCGAAGTCCGGATTGAGGTCGACGAACGTACGCAGCTGCTCGGCGAGCCACTCGAAGGTGACCTCCTCCTCGCCGCGCCGCTTCTCCAGTTCCTCGATGCCACGGTCGGTGAAGTACATGGATGGTGCTCCGTCGGTGAAAGTGAAATGGAAGGCTGGGAAAAGGATAAGTGGGGGCGCGCGGCGCACGGAGGTCCTCTGTCGCGGGCGCCCCCCTGCGACTAGCCTGCGGCAACCGGCGGGCGGTACCACGGGGGCGTGGGGGAACGGGGGAACGGGGGATGTCATGGGTGATGCAGTGACCCGTATCGCACGGATCGAGATGCCGGACGGGACGCCGGTGTGGGCCCGGATATCGGGGGCCGAGGCGCTGGAGGAGCCGTCCGGGGGGCTTTCGTACACGGACACCGGGTTCGGCGAGCGGGTGGAGGCGCAGGTCGAGAGCCTGCAGTCGGTGATCACGAGTGTGGCGCGCTCGCTGGCCGCGCCCCTGCGTGCGGTGCGGCCCGACGAGGTCAGCGTCGAGTTCGGGATCGAGTTGACGGCGAAGGCAGGCAAGGTGGTCGGCCTCCTCGCGGACGGCGAGGCCAAGGCCGGGATCACGGTGACGCTCACGTGGAACGGCGGCCCACCGGACCTCGAGAACCCTGGCGCCTCCGGCCCTGAAGGCACCGGTCCCGGAGACACCGGCCCCGCAGGCCCCGGAAGCCCCGGAAGCCCCGCAAGCCCCAGAGGCACCCGCACCAGGGGCGCGTCACCCGGCGCCCCGGCGCACGGGGGCGCGGCGGACGGCTCCGTCGGAGGCGGAGCATGACGGACGGGCACGCCCGGGGCGCACCGGGCGGCCCCGAGAACGCTCACCGTGCGCTGCGTGATCTCGTCATGGCGGCGACGGTGCGCATCCATCGCGCGGGGGCCGGGTATGCCCTGGAGGAACCCGGCACGTTCCTCGGGAGCGGATTCTTCATCGCTCCGAACTGGGTTCTCACCTGCGCACACGTGGCACGGAGTGGGGAGGGGGGCGAGGTCACGGTGGTGTACGAGACCGGGCCGGGGCGCGGCACGTCCGCCGTCGCCGGTGAGGTGGCGACGGCCCTTCCGGAGGCCCTTCCGCGGCACCTGGAGCGGGCCGTGCGGGGCAGCTGGCCTGCCCCGGACCTGGCCCTCGTCCAGCTGCGCGAGCCCGTCGACCACGACTGCGCGTACATCACCGAACGCCCGGCCGCCTACTACGGCGAGGCGACCGTCCTCTACTCCGGCTGGTCCGTCGTGGGCGGGGAGCTGCGCCGTCTGATCGGGACCTGCTCGGTGCAGGGCACCCTCGGCGGCTGGTCCACGGACGAGCAGATACGGCTGGGCGGCGACGTCCTGCCGCCCGGTGTCTCCGGCGGGCCGGTGGTCGATCCCGTACGTGGTGAGGTCGTCGGTGTCCTGAAGTCGCAGGCGGATCGGGGACTGGGCGGCACGTCCACCGGGGTGGAGCAGTTACGGTCCCTGCCGGTCCCGGCGGGCGCGGTGCGGGCCGAGCACGACGATCCGTACACGGCGGTCTTCCATGCCCACGACCGCTACCACCGCGACCGCCAGCGCCACCCCGACTCTGACCGCAGCACCTGGGCCGACGTGCAGGGCCAGCTCGGCGCGCGGCCCGGCCGCGCCCTCAGCCCGGACGAGCGGACCCAGTTGCTCGGCAGGCTCGCCGATCTGCCGCCCCCGGTCAGCACCCGCGCCCTGCTCGGGCTGCTGGAATCCCTCCTCGGCAGCCAGGCCTCGATCCCGCATCCGGCACCGCGCGGCTGGCGCGACGGACTCGGCGCGCTGTACGAGAGCTCGCGTCAGGACGGCGCGCTGGAACTCGTCCTCGACTACGCGATGCGCGTCATGTCCGCCGAGCGGCCCTTCGTGACGCCCGGCACGCAGAGCGCGGAGCGGGCCCTGTGGGAGTGGGTGCGGCAGGCCGCGGAGGGACTCGGCCTGCGGTACCGGCGCGACCTCGCGCAGCGGCGGATCGAGCTGCTCCGGGTGCCGCCCCGGAGCCAGGAACCGCCGCCCCGGCTCCAGGAACTGCCCCAGCTGCCGCCGGGGCCCGAGCGGTACGGCGTCGTGGATGTCGTCCATGACGCGCCGGGCGGCCGACATGCCGTGCGCGAGCCGGCCGAGGCCGTACCCACGGCTGTATCGACAGCCGTACCGACGGCCGTTCCGACGCATGCCGTCGACCGCGCGCCCCGCCTGTTCGCGCTGCTCGAACTGGTGCAGCGGGGCTGGGAACCGGACCGCTGCGACTGGCGCGTATCGGTGGCCCATCCGACCGGAGAGGTGGTGCGCCTGCACGAGGGTGAGCGCACCCCGCTGGCTGAACTCCCGGGCACTCTCGCGGCCTCCCTCGCGGAGGCCTTCCGCCGCTGCGACGAACCGGGGCGGCCCGCCCTCCTCCAGGTCGCGCTGCCCCATCTGCTGCTCGACCTCGACGTCGATGCCTGGCAGCTCCATCCGGACGAGCCGCCGCTCGGTGCCCACCGGCCCGTCGTGGTGCGCTGCGCCGACCGGGAGCAGCTGCCCGACGGGGAGGATTCCGCCGCCTTCGGGGGGAAGCAGGCACTTGCCTACGGGGCGCACGAGGGCGAGTACGGCGCGCACGGAGAGTACGAAGGGGAGCGCGGTCAGGAACACGGCGAGGAACGCGACAGCGAGTACGGCGGCGAGCGTGGTCCGGAGTACGACGAGGAGCACCTCGAACGCGAGGCCCGCTGGCGCTGGATCCACGCGTACGGGGCGGAGGCCGAAGTCCTGGACTGCGAGGACGGGTTACGGGTACCCGTGCCCCCCGCGCAGTCGCTGCGCGGGCTGCCGCACCGTACGGTTCCGGTGCTCTGCCGTTATGGCGACCAGCGGTTCGAGGACGACCCGGTGGCGCTCGTCCGGATCGTGCACGGCGGTTTCGGCGTGGCGCTGTGGCGGCGCTGGAGGGGGCAGTCGGACGCCGTGTGCGGGGAGTTCCATCGCAGAGCGGGTGACACCGTCGCCGGCGCGGGCAGCGCGGAGCGGCTCCCGGAGCTGGTGCGGGCGCTGCGGGCCGGGGTGCGGGCAGGCAGGGCGGAGACCTACTGGGCGGACGGCATCGCCCTGTTCTACGACGATCCGCGTCGGCCCCTGCCCGGCTCGGGTGACCTGCTGGAGGCGCCATGAGCTCACCCGGTGGGCCACCCGGCACCGTGCCCGGCGCTCTGCGCGACCGGGCCCTTACGACGCGTGGTGAGGGTCGATACCGTGAGCACGTTCGACGGCTGCCGAGCGGACGAGCGGCGAGGACGAGTGACGAGGGACGAGTGACGACGAGGGCTGGGTGGACCGAGCAATGACCGAATCCAGTGAGTGGCTCATCTACCGAGGCGCCGGTGAACCCCATGAGGGCATAGACCGCCTTCCGGCCCCGCCTCCCTGGCGCGACTTCGCGAGCCGGGACGCGGCCCGCAGGAACGGCGGCGGGGACGGTTCCGAGGACCGCAGGCTCGGCGCGCACCGGCACCTGGCCGAACTGCACCGGCCGGGCGCCGAGGAACTCGAGATGATCAACGCGGCGCTCTATCTGCGCCGGCCCCTCCTCGTCACCGGCAGCCCCGGCGCGGGCAAGAGCACGCTCGCGCACTCGGTGGCGTACGAGCTGGGTCTCGGCAATGTGTTGCGGTGGCCGATCGTCAGCCGGTCCACGTTGCAGGACGGGCTCTATCACTACGACGCGATCGCCCGGCTCCAGGACGTGCAGATAGCGGCCGGCGGGGCGCAGACGGGCGCGGCCGGGACGGAGAGGGCCCCCACTCCCGGTTCCGTCGAGGGCATCGGCAGCTATATCCGCCTAGGGCCCCTCGGCACCGCGCTGCTGCCGTCCGACACCCCGCGCGTGCTGCTCATCGACGAGCTGGACAAGAGCGACATCGACCTGCCCAACGATCTTCTCAACGTGCTGGAGGAGGGCGAGTTCGCCGTCCCCGAACTGGAGCGCATCGCCGACCGGCTGCCCGACGGCGAGGCCGAGGTGCTCACCGCGGACGGCACCAAGGCGCGGGTGCGCGACGGCCGGGTGCGCTGCCACGCCTTCCCCTTCGTGGTGCTCACCAGCAACGGCGAGCGGGATTTCCCCGCTCCGCTCATGCGCCGCTGCATCCACCTGGAGCTCGGCAGGCCCGACCACAAGCGGCTGGCCACCTTTGTCCGCGCCCACCTCGGCGACGAGGCGGCGCGCGCCGGGGACGACCTCATCACCCACTTCCTGGAGCGCTCGCGCAGCGAACTCGTGGCCGCCGACCAGCTGTTGAACGCCATCTACCTCACCGACGCGGCCGCTCCGCCCAGTCGTGACCGGCTCGCGGACCTGCTCATCCAGCGACTCGACCGCCCGAGGTGACGCGCTGATGCCCGACGCCGCGGCGCGCCACGGACCTCCCGGCACCTCCGTACCCTCGGCGGGTACCGGTGGCGACCCCATCGCCGAACTCGTCTCCCGGTTGCGGCAGATCGGGCTCGATCCCGACGCCGAGCAGGTGTGCGACGTGCTCTGGCTGGCCCGTTGGGCGCGGTCCACGGACAGTGCCGAGGTGACGGAGGGGAACACGCCGTCGTCGGGCCGGTCGCCCATGGGACGGGACTTCGCCGGGGCGCGTCCGGGTGTTCCCGACGCCGCCGCGGCGCCGCCCGTCGAGCGGCCCGCCGACCGGCCGGTCGCGGGGGCGGACCGGCGGGTGGCGCTGTACCCCGTGCCGCAGGACGGCCCGCCGCGGACCCGCGGGCGGGGCCGGGCGACGGCGCTTCCGGTGGGGGTGCCCGCCGCGCCCGCGTTCCCTTCGCCGCTCGAACTCCAGCGCGCACTACGGCCGTTGCAGGGCTATCGGACCGCGGCGCCGCCGTTGCGTACGACGCTCGACGAGACGGCGACGGCGGAGCGGAGCGCTCGGGCCGGGGGCCTGGTGTTACCCGTCTTCCGCGGCGTGACCCGTGCCGACGCGGCGCTCCAGCTGGTGATGGACGCCTCCTCGTCGATGCGGGTGTGGGACCGGATGTTCGCCGAACTGGAGCAGGTCTTCGGTCAGTTGGGCGCCTTCTGGGACATTCAGGTGAGCCATCTGCATCAGGGTCCGGACGGTGAGCCGGCCGTCAGCCGCAGTCCCGAGCCGCACACCGCCCCCCTGCACTCCGCGGACCGGCTGAGCGACCCCACCGGCCGCCGGATCACCCTTCTGGTCAGCGACTGCGCGGGCCCGCTGTGGCACAGCGGCCACGCCCACCGGCTGCTCCACCAGCTGTCCCGGCAGGGCCCCGCCGCCGTGCTCCAGCCGTTGCCGCAGCGCATGTGGAACCGCACCCGACTGCCCGTCTCGTACGGCGAGTTGACCCGCGGCGAGGGCCTGGCGGGCGCCGCCACGCTGAAGGTCCGCCTCCCGACGGGCACTCCGCCGGACGCCCGCGGTGGCGCGCTCCCCGTGCCCGTGCTGCCGCCCGAGCCCGCGGCGCTGGGTGCCTGGGCGCGGCTGCTGTCCGGGGCCGGTGCCGGGCCGGTGGCCGGCGCGGTCGGCTGGGTGCGCCCGCACCATCCGCCCGCTCCGGCGTCCCGTCCCGGGCGTCGGCTGTCCGCGCTCGAACTGGTCAGCCGGTTCCGTTCCAACGCCTCCAAACCCGCGGGACGGCTGGCCGGTTACCTGGCGGCGGCGCCGCTCAGCCTGCCCGTGATGCAGTTGGTGCAGCGGACCATGCTCCCCGATTCCGGCCCCTCCGAACTGGCCGAGGTGCTGCTCAGCGGCCTGGTCTCGCGGGCGAGGGCGGAGGAGTACGGGGCGGACGGCGCCCAGTGGTACCAGTTCGCGCCCGGCGTGCAGGAGGCGCTGCTGTCGCCGCTCGGCCGGGACGAGGCCATGCTGGTGCTCAAGCACTGCTCGGAGTACATCGAGAACCGCTTCGGCAAGGGCGGCCCCAACTTCCCGGCCCTGGCGCTCGCCCAGCTCGGCGAGGGCGAGGCCGAGGGCGCAAGCGGCATCGGACGCCCGTACACGCCCGGCGCCGCCTACCCCGGCGAGAACGGCGAGAACGGCGACAACGGCGGCGCCCTCCTGGTCCCGCAGCCCTTCGCCGAGGTCGCCGCGCGTGTCCTGGAGCGCTTCATGCCGCTGCCCGAGCAGTTCGCGCTGTACGGCGGTCAGGGCGTCCGGGGGCGCACCGACCCGCCCGACGAGCGGCCCACGCACGCGGCGGTGAGCCGGGCCCGGACCCTGGCCGGGCGGTTCGACACGGACGGCATGGTGCAGGACCTGATCGACGCCGTACAGCTGCTGCGCGGTGCCACCGAACACGAGCCGCTCGCGGGTACGGACCCCGAGCTGTGGGCCGAGTACGCCAACTGTCTGCTGCGGCTGTGGGAGGTGCAGGGCGGCGGCGCGGAACTGCTGCGGGAGGCGGAGACGGCCGCCGAACGAGCCGTCGCACATCCGCGGGCCCTGCGCGAACGGGCCGTGCTGGCCCGGGTGCTGCACGCCGCCGCCACCGACCGCAGGCGCCGCGACGACCGGCGCGGCGCGCTCGACCTGCTGCGCCGCGCCGACCGTGAGTACGCCGTGGCCTGCGCCGCGCCCGACCTGGAGACCACCGAAGCCCTGCGGCTCACCCTGGAGCGGGTGCGCGCGCTGGAGGCGCAGTGGCGGCTGGGCGGCGACAGTGCGCTGCTCCAGGGCGCGGTCGGCATGCTGGAGGCGTTCGCCGACGCCTGGCCCGACCCGCGCAGCCGCCCGCCCGAACTCCCGCTGGCCCACGGCCGCGTCCTGCTGCGCCTGTCGAGCGCCACGGCCGACCCGGAGCAGGCCCGGCTCTACGCCGAACAGAGCGTCCACTCGCTCAGTGACGCCCTCGAGCTCGGCGACGCCCTCGAAACGGGCCCCGGGGCCGTGCCCCCCGACGCGGGCGAACCTCCCCGGAACGCCAACCGCGACCGTGACCGGGACCGCGTGCGCATCCTCATCGACCTCGTCGACGCCCTCCTGAGATCGGGCGGTGCGCTGGACGAGGCCCAGACACGCGTCGACGAGGCCCTGGGCCTCACCCGCGAACAGGGGGCGCGCGCCTCGCTGATGGTGCGCGCCGGGCGCATCCGGGTGGCGCGGTACGCCGAGTCGGGCGACCCACGCGAACTCCAGGAGGCCGCGGAGCGGTTCGAGCACGCCGCCAAGGGCGTGCCCCGGGACGCCCCCGCGCACGCGGACGTGCTCGCCGAATGGGGCGAGGTGCTGCTGCGCCGGGCGGTGCTGGACAACGGACCCCGTACGCGCGAGTCGCTGTCGCAGGCCATCCGGGTGCTGCGGGACTGCCGCACGGAGACCCCGGCGGGTAGCGCGGAGTTGGCGTACCGCCTCCTGCTGCTGGGCGGGGCGCTGATGCTGCGGTACCGGGCCCGGGGCGACCGGGTGGATCTGCGGGAGGCCGAGCATCTCTTCGGGCTGGCCGCGGCCGAGGCGGACGATCCGCTGCTGGCCGCGCGGTGCTCGCTGGAACTGGGGCAGGCCCAGTTCGAGGCGTACCAGAGCCTGGGCCGGCCCGCGCGGCTCGACGAGGCCGTCGACGCCTTCCGCAGTGCCGCGGAGTCGGCGCGCGAGGCGGAGGGCGAGGCAGAAACGGACCGGCGGCGGCAGGACGCCGTGGAGTTGGGGGCGCAGGCGCACCACTGGCGGGGTATGTCCTATGAGGCGGCGGCACGCCCGCGCGCCGCACGCGAGGCCTACCGGGCCGCCCGGGCCGAGTGGTCCAGGCTGCCGGACGACGTGGTGGCCACGGGTGAGCCGACGGCCCGGCAGACGGCGCAGCGGCTGGCCGAGCTGGAGTGACGGAGGAGGGGGAGACCATGGGCGTACGGGACGACGCGTCGGATTCCGAGGCGCGACTTCCGGATCCGGCGCGACTTCCGGATCCGGCGCGGCTGCCGGATGCGGAGCAGCTGCCGGATCCGGAGGGGCTGCCGGATCTGCTGGGGCTGGATCTTGCGGATCTGAGGACCATTCGACATCCCGTGCTGGAAGAGGTGCTGGAGGAACTCAGGGAGCGGGCCGACCGGCCGAGCGAGATGTTGTGGGGGTTCAACAACGCCTTCTGAGGCAGTGCATAGGGCGCAGGAAAGCGGTCAAATGACGTCGCCGAAACGTCGGTTCCGGTCGCCCCCCGTATCCGAACCGGACAATTTCGATCGGGCCGCGTTTGTGTCGGGCCCGCGTCAGGGAATGCGGCCTCGTACGGCAGGGGGCCGTGGCGTGGGACCGCGAGCCGTACGGCATGGGGGTGCGGAGTGTCTGAAGAGGTGACCTCCGTCCGAGCACCCGAACGGACCGCCGTACCACCGCCACTACCCGAACCGCCCTTCCCGTTCCGGCAGTTCATCGTCAAGATGCACGGCCGCTGCAACCTCGCCTGCCGCTACTGCTACCTCTACGAGGGGCCCGACGAGACCTGGCGCACCCGCCCCGCCACCGCCTCACCCGCCGTCCTCGGCCGCACCGCGGACCGCGTGGCCGAGCACGCGCGAGCCCATGACCTGACAGCCCTCTCCCTCGTCCTGCACGGCGGCGAGCCCCTGCTCGCGGGCGCGGACACGCTCGCCCGTTTCACCGACCTCGTACGCGACCGGGTCCCGGCCTCCTGCGCGGTCCACCCGACCGTCCAGACCAACGCCACGCTCCTCACCGAGCGGCGGCTCGCCGTCCTGGCCCGGCACGGCATCCGCGTCGGCGTCAGCCTCGACGGCGGCCTGCCCGCCCACAACGCCCGGCGCACCGACCGCGCCGGACGCCCGTCCTGGCCCGCCGCGTCGCGCGGCGCCCGCCTGCTCGCCGACCGCTTTCCCGAGGCGTACGCCGGCATCCTCATGGTCGTCGACCCGGCGACGGACCCGGTCGAGACGTACGAGTCCCTGCTCGCCCTGCGGCCCCCGGCCCTCGACCTGCTGCTGCCGCACGGCAACTGGGCTGCCCCACCGCCGCGTTGGGTCAGCACCGGTGCCCCGTACGGCGACTGGCTGTGCGCCGTCTTCGACCGCTGGTGGTCGGCCGGGCGGCGGGAAACACGGGTGCGGCTCTTCGAGGAGTGCATCGCGCTGCTGCTCGGGCTGCCAGCCGCCACCGAGTCGCTGGGGCTGGCCCCGTTCGACGCGGTGGTCGTGGAGACGGACGGGGCGATCGAGCAGGTGGATTCCCTGAAGTCCTGTTACGAGGGGGCGGCGGAGACCGGGCTCGATGTCTTCCGGCACGGCTTCGACGAGGCGCTGCGTCACCCCGGCATCGCGGCCAGGCAGGCGGGTGCCGCCTCGCTGGCCGCGCGCTGCCGGGACTGTCCGCTGCTCTCCGTCTGCGGCGGCGGACACTACGCGCATCGATACCGCGCCGGACACGGCTTCGCGAACCCCTCCGTGTACTGCGCCGACCTGCAGCGCTTCATCCGCCACGTGGCCCGCAGGCTCCCGGCGGACGCCTCCGGTGAAAGGAGCGCCTCGTGATCCTGCCGGAGGTCCCCGAGCGGGCCCTGGACGAACTGGGCCGCACCGAAGGCGGCGCCGAGACCCTGGGCCTGCTGGTACGCGATCAGCACACGCGGCGGTTTCTTCTGCTGCGCGCCGTACTCGACGCCGTGGAGGCGGCCGACCCCGCGCTCTGCTCCGCCGCGGCGAAGGGCCGCCTATGGGATGACTGGGCGCTGCTGGTGGCGGCGGACCGGGCGGAAAGGGATGTGCGGCGAGGAGAGGGGAGGGGCGTGCGGCGAGGGGAGGGAAGGGATGTGCGCGGGTTCTCCGGGCTCCCGCCCGACCCCGGTGCCGAGCCCGACAACGCTGCCCTGGACGGACCGGTTGTTCGGTCGGTGGCCCTCGGCGTCGGGGCCGAGTCGGCCCCGTACGAGGGCACCATGATCCCCGGGGTGGCCGGCCTTCCCCTCCCGCCCGTCCGTGCCCTCCTCCTGCACCCCTTCGTGGGCCCCTGGGCCCGGCGCTGTCTGCGTGGGCTCGGTGCGGGCGGCGGCGAGCGGGAGCCGCGTGAACTGCGCCGCGATCTCGCCTACTTCGGCGCACTCGCGGCCGTGGCCGCCGCCCGGGCCGCAGTGCCGTACGCGGTACGGCTGACCGCGCGCGACGGCGTGCTGACCCTGCCCTCCCTCGGCGCGCTGCGCACGGCCGCGCCGGGGGACGCCCCGGTCGACGTCGTCCACCGCCGGCAGAGTCTGACGCTGCGGCAATCGGGGGAGAAGGACATCGTCGTACGTCTGCAGAGCGGTGGTATCGGTGCGTGGTCGGGCGCCGCCGCCTGGACCCCCGCGCACGCGCTGCCCGGTCTGCTGCCCGGAGCGGCCCCCGTACCGCTGGACGACCTCGACCCGTACCGCACCTCACGCGGCGGCCCCGGCCATCACACGCTGAGCGGGCCGGTCACCCTCGACGACGCCGAGCGCAAACACTGGCTGCAGTCCTGGGCGGGCATCGCCACCGTGCTCAGGCAGGGCGGTGAGCAACGCGTCACCGAGGCCGCCGCGCTGCTGCGTTGTGTCGTCCCGCTCTCCGCGCCGCCCGGCTCGACACCCGGCGGCCGCACCACCGGCAGCTGCAGCGGCACCCGGCGCGAGGCGTTCGGCGCCGTCCTGAGCAGCATCCCGCCGACTCCCACGACCTTCGCGGCGACCCTGGTACACGAACTGCAGCACACCAAGCTCGCCGCGCTCAGCGATATGCTGACGCTCCATCACGCAGACGGCCAAGCACGGTACTTCGCGCCCTGGCGCCCGGACCCGCGCCCGTACGACGGTCTGCTCCAGGGCGCCTACTCCCACCTCGCCCTGGCGGACTTCTTCCAGCGCTGCGCGCTCGTGATCACGCACCCCGCCCACCGAGACTCCGCGTGGGCCCAGCACGCGCGCTACCAGGAGCAGGTCGGGGCGGTCCTGCCTGCCCTGGTCGGATCGGGCGATCTCACCGCGCGGGGGCGCCGGTTCGTCGACCGGATGGTCGTGGTCTACGAACGGCTCGCCGAGCATCCCGCGCCTCGCGGACAGGCGGCACGCGCTCAGGCGTACGTCCGGGCGGCCCGCGCGCTCTGGACGCAGCGTCACGCCCCGACGGATTGAGCCATGTGCCGCCGAACGAGCCATGCCGCCGCCGAATGCTCCGGGATCCCGGACGCGGGACGATCATTGCGCCAAGATCGTCGCTTGAAAGGGAACCGTGCGGAAACCGTGGAGCAAGCGACTGGTATCTCGTCAGCGCCCTATCGCGGGACCTCGCCCAGGTTCTAAAATCACGCGCGGGGAGGCCGCTGCATGTCTGGAGCTCGTACGCCGGTCGGGCCAGCCGAGAGGGGGGCCGCGAGGCAGACCGTCACGATCAGCTTCGCCGGTTTCAACCGGGCCTGGGCGGCCTGGATCGGGGACCGTCTGAAGCGGCGCGGCCTGCGCGTCAACTACCTGCTGTGGGAGTCTCCGGCCGAGGTTCCCCTCGTCGACCTGCTGCGTGACCTGAAACTCGCCGAGGGCCGGATCCTGGTCATCGTCAGCGAGTGGTATTTCCAGCTGGGGCCGCGTACCCATGAGGAGTGGAACGCGGCTCTGCGTGAGGTGGTGGTCCCCGACCCTACGCGTTTCGCGGCCGTCTCCGTCACCACGGCCTCGGTGCCCAGCGCCGCCGCGGTCTTCGCCGCCGTCGACGTGACCAACATGGGCGCCGACGAGGCCGAGCGGCGCGTCCTGGACCGTCTGGACCTGCCCGCCGACCCGCTGCCCGAGTCCGCGGAGGGCGCCCGGCGTGGTCCGCGCTTCCCGGCGGCGATGCCCGAGGTGTGGGGCGGCGTACCGCGGCGCAACACCCGTTTCACCGGCCGTGAGCGGCTGCTGAACGACGCCTACCACCTGCTCCAGGGCGCCGAGGCCGGCGCGGGTGTTGTCACGATGCACGGCATGTCGGGGGTGGGCAAGACACAGCTCGCCGCCGAGTACGTGTACCGATTCGGGTCCGAGTACGACGTGGTGTGGTGGGTCAACGCCGAGAAGCGGGTCACCTATCGGCGCCGACTGGCCGAACTCGCACCGCAGTTGGGGCTGTCCACGGGTGCAGAGTACGGCGAGCGGTTGCGCGCGGTCCGGGACTCGCTGCGCCGCGGTGAGCCGTACTCTCGCTGGCTGCTGATCCTGGACGGCGCGGACGAGCCCGACCAGATCTGGGACCTCGTACCCACGGGTCCCGGCCACGTCCTGATCACGTCCCGCAACCCCGAGTGGAGCGAGCACAACAGCAAACTGCTGGAGGTGCCGGTCTACGCCCGCGACGAGTCGGTCGCCTTCATCCGCCGCAGGGCACCCCGGCTCACCGACGCCGAGGCCGACCAACTGGCCGATGCCCTGGAGGACCTGCCCCTCCTCCTCGACCAGACGGCGGGCTGGCTCAACGACTCCGACCTCTCCGTGCAGGACTACATTGCCCTCCTGGAGGGCGGTATCGACGGGGATGTCGTCAAGGTGTCCGCGGACTTCCCGGTCGCCTTCCAGACCGCCTGGTCGATACTGCTGAACAAGCTTCGCGACACCGTCCCGGAGTCCGTCGACCTGCTGCGCCTGTGCACCTTCTTCGCGCCCGGCTTCATCCCCGTACGCCTCCTCAAGGAGATGCCGCACGACGAGCTGCCCGAGCAGATCGCGGGGCTGCTCAATGACCCGCTCCTGTGGAACAAGGCGATCAACCAGCTGCGCCAGTACTCCGTCGTGCGCCTGGAGTCCCACGAGACCGCCACCGACGAGACCACGTCCTCCGGCGAGTCCCTCTACCTGCACCGCATGGTCCACCAGATCGTCCACAAGGACATGCCCGACGAGGACCGCGGCGAGTTCGTCGACGTGGTGCGGCGGGCCCTGGCAGCGGCCGATCCTCGCCGCCCCACGGACACCCGGCTGTGGCCCGGATACGCCGAGATCGTTCCGCACCTGAAGTACGCGGACGTACTGCAGAGCAAGGACCCGGCCGTCCAGGGGCTGGTCTTCAACTGCCTTCGCTACATGTACCTCTCGGGCGAGTACAACGCCGGCATCAAGCTGGGCGAACGTGCCATGAAGGCCTGGACGACGCTGCTCGGCGAGAACCACCCCCGGGTCTGGGAGCTGACCCACCACTACGCCAACCTGCTGCGCGTGGTCGGCGACTACCAGCGCACCGAGGCCATCGAGCGCGCCGCCGTCGAGCATCTGAAGGAAGAACGCGGATCCCAGGACCTGGAGCACCTGCGCGCCGCCACCGGCCTCGCCGCCGACCTGCGGGGCCTCGCCCGCTACGACGAGGCGCTGGAACTCTCCCAGTGGATCTTCACGGCCTATCGGGACCTTCTCGGCGACGCCGACTCGCGCACCCTGGGGGCCCAGAACAACCTGGCGGTGTCCCTGCGCCTGCTCGGCCGCTTCGAAGAGGCCCTGGACATCGATCGGCGGACGATGGAGTCGCGTCGGCTGCTGCTGCGAGGCCGGCACCCGTGGACGCTCTCCTCCCAGATCCACTACGCCACCGATCTGCGCCTCCTGGGCCGCTACACCGAGGCGGAGTCCATTCAGGCGGAAAGTGTGCGCGAACACCGCATCGTCATGGGGATGGACACTCCGCAGACCCTGGACGCCGAGCACAACCTCGCCCTGTGCCAGTACCGCAGCGGCGACCGCAGGGGCGCGGGCCCGCTGTTCGCCCGCGTACTGGAGCGCTGCGAACGCGTGCTGGGCGAGACCCACCCGCAGACCCTGAGGTTCGCCGCCAACACGAGCTGCTTCGTGCGCGAGCACGGCGACATCGACCAGGCGCGGGAGATCGGTGAGTCCGCCATCGCCCGCTACGAGGTGATGCTCGCCGCGGGGCACCCCTACATTGCGGGAGTCCAGGCCAACCACGCCCTGGTCCTGCGCAGCGTCGGCGAACGCGACCACGCCCACGTCGTCATCGAGGAAGCGCTGGCCGACATGACCGCGGCCGTCGGCGAGAACCACCCCTGGACGCTGGGCTGCGCCATCAACGCTGCCGCCCTGCGCAACCTCGTCGGCGACCCCGAGTCGGCCGCCGCGCTCAGCCAGGACGTGGTCACCCGGGCCACCGAGACCCTTGGCCGCACCCACCCGCTGACTCTCTCGGCCCGTGTCGCCCTCGCCGCCGACCTACGGGGCCTGAGGGACCGTCAGCAGGCCGAGAAGGTTGAGGAGGAGGCGCTGACCGACCTGGTCGCCACGCTGGGCCTCCAGCACGTCCACACCATCTCGGCCCGCTCCCGCAACCGGCCCTACTGGGACTTCGAACCCCAGGAGACGTGACCGGCGCCCCTCCACATCTGCCGGAGGCCCGGTTCCTCGCAAGGGAACCGGGCCTCCGGTGTCGTACCAGACCGTGCTTCGAGCTACGCCTCGAACACCTCACGCACCAACTGCTCCTGCTCCGCCTGGTGCCGCTTCGCGGAACCGACGGCGGGCGACGAGCCGGCCGGGCGCGAGATGCGCCGCAGGCGCTCGCCGTGCGGGACGTCGGCGCCGACCGCCAGGTCCAGGTGGTCGATCAGGTTGAGGGCGATGAAGGGCCAGGCGCCCTGGTTCGCCGGCTCTTCCTGGGCCCACAGGTACTTCTCGGCGTTGGGGTACTTGTTGACCTCCGCCTGGAGCTCGGCACCCGGCAGCGGGTACAGGCGCTCGATGCGGATGATGGCCGTGTCCGTGACGCCGCGCTTCTTCCGCTCGGCCTCGAGGTCGTAGTACAGCTTGCCGGCGCAGAAGACGACCTTGCGGACCGCCGCGGCCTCGACCGAGTCGTCGCCGATGACGGGGCGGAAGGCGCCCGTCGTGAACTCCTCCGTCTTCGACGCGGCGGCCTTGAGGCGCAGCATCGACTTCGGGGTGAAGACCACCAGCGGCTTGTGGTGCGGGTTGTGCACCTGCCACCGCAGGAGGTGGAAGTAGTTCGACGGGAGCGTCGGCTGGGCGACCGTCATGTTGTTCTGCGCGCACAGCTGGAGGAAGCGCTCGATGCGGGCGGACGAGTGGTCCGGGCCCTGGCCCTCGTAGCCGTGCGGGAGGAGCAGGGTGACGCCGGACGTCTGGCCCCACTTCTGCTCCGCCGCCGAGATGTACTCGTCGACGACCGTCTGCGCGCCGTTGACGAAGTCGCCGAACTGCGCCTCCCACATCACGAGGGCGTCGGGGCGGGCCAGCGAGTAGCCGTACTCGAAGCCCATGACCGCGTACTCGGAGAGCAGGGAGTCGTAGACGTTCAGGCGGGCCTGGTCGTCCGCGAGGTACTGCAGCGGGGTGTAGTCCTCGCCCGTGACCCGGTCGATCAGCACCGCGTGGCGCTGGCCGAAGGTGCCGCGGCGGGAGTCCTGGCCGGAGAGGCGGACCGGAGTGCCATCGAGGAGCAGGGAGCCGATGGCGAGGGTCTCGCCCATGCCCCAGTCGATCGTGTCGTCCTCGATCATCGACGCCCGGCGCTGCAGCTGCGGGAGCAGCCGCGGGTGCACGGTGACGTGGTCGGGGATGTTGACCTGGGACTCGGCGATCCGCTTCACGACCTCCTGGGAGACCGCGGTCGTCACGGCCACCGGGAACTCGGCCTGCGGGTCGGGGACGTGCACGACGGCCGGAGCGGCGACGGCCTCGCGGACCTCGGTGAAGACCTTCTCCAGCTGGCCCTGGAAGTCCTGCAGCGCCTGCTCGGCCTCTTCCAGGGTGATGTCGCCGCGACCGATCAGGGACTCGGTGTAGAGCTTGCGCACCGAGCGCTTCTTGTCGATCAGGTCGTACATCAGCGGCTGCGTGAACGCCGGGTTGTCGGACTCGTTGTGTCCGCGGCGGCGGTAGCAGATGAGGTCGATCACGACGTCCTTGTTGAACGCCTGACGGAACTCGAAGGCCAGGCGGGCGACGCGGACGACGGCCTCGGGGTCGTCGCCGTTCACGTGGAAGATCGGGGCCTCGATCATCCTCGCCACGTCCGTCGCGTACATGGAGGAACGCGAGGACTCGGGGGCCGCCGTGAAGCCGACCTGGTTGTTGATGACGATGTGGACCGTGCCGCCCGTGCGGTAGCCGCGCAGCTGCGACATGTTGAGCGTCTCGGCGACCACGCCCTGGCCCGCGAAGGCCGCGTCACCGTGCAGGGCGACGGGGAGGACCGTGAAGTCCGTGCCGCCCTTGTTGATGATGTCCTGCTTGGCGCGGGCGATGCCCTCGATGATCGGGTCGACCGTCTCCAGGTGGGACGGGTTGGCGGCCAGCGAGACGTTGATCTGCTCGCCGTCCAGGCCCGTGAACACGCCCTGGGCACCCAGGTGGTACTTCACGTCGCCGGAGCCGTGCATCGACTTCGGGTCGAGGTTGCCCTCGAACTCACGGAAGATCTGCGCGTACGACTTGCCGACGATGTTGGCGAGAACGTTCAGGCGGCCGCGGTGGGCCATGCCGATGACGACCTCGTCCAGGCGCGACTCGGCCGCGCTGTCGATGACCGCGTCGAGGAGCGGGATGACCGACTCGCCGCCCTCGAGGGAGAAGCGCTTCTGGCCGACGTACTTCGTCTGCAGGAAGGTCTCGAAGGCCTCCGCCGCGTTCAGCCGGCGCAGGATGCGCAGCTGCTCCTCGCGCTCCGGCTTGCTGTGCGGGCGCTCGATGCGGTCCTGGATCCACTTGCGCTGCTTGGGGTCCTGGATGTGCATGAACTCGATGCCGGTGGTGCGGCAGTACGAGTCACGCAGCACGCCGAGGATGTCGCGCAGGTTCATCAGGGACTTGCCCGCGAAACCGCCGACCGCGAACTCGCGCTCCAGGTCCCACAGGGTGAGGCCGTGCTCGGTGATGTCCAGGTCGGGGTGCTTGCGCTGGCGGTACTCCAGCGGGTCGGTGTCGGCCATGACGTGGCCGCGGACCCGGTAGGAGTGGATCAGCTCGAAGACGCGGGCTGCCTTGGTGACGTCGTCGTCGTGGCTGGCGTCGATGTCCTTGAGCCAGCGGACCGGCTCGTAGGGGATGCGCAGCGACTCGAAGATCTCGTCGAAGAAGCCGTTCTCGCCGAGGAGGAGGTTCGCGACGACGCGCAGGAACTCGCCGGAGGCGGCGCCCTGGATCACCCGGTGGTCGTAGGTCGACGTGAGCGTCATGACCTTCGAGATGCCGAGCTTGTTCAGGGTGTCCTGGGAGGTGCCCTGGAACTCCGCCGGGTAGTCCATGGAGCCGACGCCCATGATGACCGACTGGCCGGGCATCAGGCGGGGCACGGAGTGGACGGTGCCGAGGCCACCCGGGTTGGTCAGGGAGACCGTGACACCGGTGAAGTCGTCCATCGTCAGCTTGCCGTCACGGGCGCGGCGGACGATGTCCTCGTAGGCCTGCCAGAACTCGAAGAAGTTCAGCGTCTCGGCCTTCTTGATGCCCGCGACGACCAGCTGACGGTCGCCGTTGGGCTTCACCAGGTCGATGGCGAGGCCGAAGTTGATGTGCGGCGGCTTGACGAGGGTGGGCTTCCCGTCCTTCTCCGCGAAGTGCCAGTTCATCGACGGCATGGCCTTGATGGCCTGCACCATCGCGTAGCCGATGAGGTGGGTGAAGGAGATCTTCCCGCCCCGGGCGCGCTTCAGGTGGTTGTTGATGACGATGCGGTTGTCGAAGAGCAGCTTCACCGGGACCGCGCGCACGGACGTGGCCGTGGGCACCTCGATCGAGGCGTTCATGTTCTTCGCGACCGCGGCGGCAGGGCCGCGCAGCGGGATGTACTCCGGGCCCGCGGGGGCCTCGGTGGCCGGCTCGGCCGTCGGCTTCGCGGCGGCCGGAGCGGCCTTCGCGGGCGCCGGAGCGGCCTTCACGGGCGCCGGGGCGGCGGCAGCGGGCTTCGGCGCGGCCGGAGCAGCCGCGGGAGCGGCGGCCGGGGCGGGCGCGGGAGCCGCGGGAGCGGCCTGAGCCGGGGCCTGGGGCGCCGCAGGGGCCGCCGGAGCGGCAGGCGCGGCCTGAACCGCTGTGGTGGTCTCTGCGGCCCCCGCGGCCGCAGTACCCGCCGGAGCCGAGGCAGCAGCCGCCCCAGGCTTGTAATCGGCGAAGAAGTCCCACCAGGCTCGGTCTACCGAATTCGGGTCCTGGAGGTACTGCTGATAGATCTCGTCGACGAGCCACTCATTGGGTCCGAAGGCGGCAGCAGGGTTCTTCCCGGCTTGGTCCTCGGTCGAGATGCTCGATGAGTTACTGGGGGACTGTGGCGACACGGCGGCAACCGCCCTCTTCCGCTTCACAAGGTGATGGACAGCGGAAATAAAGGCTACGCCTCCATGGCCGAGAAGGTCAGGCCGGGCCCGTCCAACGTCGTGTAAGTCACATCGGAAAGTGTGTTTCGGCTGTGGAAATGGCGGGAAACAAGCGGGGTTTCGGCCCGGCTGGGTACGTTCATTCAGGGTCGCGGTACGACTCACGCGGCCCTGTGCCTGATCACACGTGTCCACGAGCGCGGGACTTCGATGGATCCTGTGGCTCCGGTTCGAACTTTACGTCAACTTGGCAAAGATGGAAGCCCCGGAAGGGTGACTTGGATCAGGCAGCCGCGCCTTGATTCGGCCACACCGATCCGGCCGCCGTGCAGATCGACGGCCCAGCGGGCGATGGCGAGCCCCAGGCCCGTACCGCCGTCGCTGCCCGGTCCGTGCGGCGACGGCACCCCGCCCCGGTTGAATCGCTCGAAGATCTGGTGCCACTCCGACTGCGGAATGCCGGGGCCCTCGTCCAGGATCTCCAGGGCCAGCGACTCCGGGAGGTCGCCCCGCCGGGCCTTCACGGTGACCCGGCCGTGCGGCGGGCTGTGCTTCACCGCGTTGTCGATGAGATTGGCGACGACCTGGTGGATCCGCTCCGGGTCCGCGTGCGCGGTCAGCTCCGGAGGCGACACGTCGAGGTGCAGATGGACGTCCGTGCGGGTGTGGCTGCCGGAGCCCGAGGCGATGCCCGCGCGCGCGGAGGCGACCATGTTGGCCTCCTTCAGCACACCCGACAGGTACGGCCACACCTCGAAACGGCGCTTGCGCAGGGGTACGACCCCGTTGTCCAGCCGCGACAGGTCCAGCAGCGTCTCCACCAGCCGTCCGAGGCGCTCCGTCTGCTTGAGCGCCGTCCGCATGGTCTCGGGGTCGGCGGCGGAGATGCCGTCCACGATGTTCTCCAGGACGGCGCGCAGGCCCGCGATGGGGGTGCGCAGCTCGTGCGAGACGTTCGCCACGAGCTCCTTGCGCTGGCGGTCCTGGGCCTCCAGCTCGTCCGCCATGAGGTTGATCGTCTGGGCCAGGTCGCCCAGCTCGTCCCGGCGGTTCTCACTCACCCGGCGCGTGTAGTCGCCGCGTGAGATGGACCGGGCGACCGCGTTCATCTCGTCCAGCGGGGCGGTGAGCGAATGCGCCACGAACTGCGTTATCAACAGTGTGGCGATCATCGAGAAGACCGTGATGAAGCGCAGCTCGGTCTCGGTGCGCATCGCGATCACCATCAGACCGGTGGTGATGAAGACCGAGACGACGACCAGCGTGCCCAGCTTCGTCTTGATCGAGAAAGGACGCACGGAGCCCCAGGGCTCCGTGTTCCTGCGCTCTCCCGGTCCGCCCGGTCCGCTCAATCCACCCGATCCGCCCGGTCCGCTCGATCCACTCATGAGATCTGCCCCCTCAAACAGGTCCTTCAAAAGGCCCCGCTCAGGGAGTCGGGGTCTCCAGCGCGTAGCCCACGCCATGGACGGTACGGATCCGCTCGGCGCCGATCTTCCGACGCAGCGCCTTGATGTGGCTGTCCACGGTCCGCGTACCCGAGGCGTCCGCCCAGTCCCAGACCTCGGCCAGCAACTGCTCGCGGGAGAGTACCGCGCGCGGCGTGTTGGCCAGACAGACCAGGAGGTCGAACTCGGTGGGCGTCAGGTGCACGTCCTCCGAGCGCACTCGTACCCGGCGCTGTGCGTGATCGATCTCCAGCTCGCCCAGGCGCAGGATCCCGGTGCGCGGCGTCGAGGCGGCCACTACGGCGCGCTCGACCCGGCGCAGCAGGACGTGCACGCGGGCAGCCAGCTCGCGCATCGAGAACGGCTTGGTCATGTAGTCGTCGGCGCCGACGCCGAGCCCGACCAGCATGTCGGTCTCGTCGTCGCGCGCGGTGAGCATCAGCACCGGCACCGGGCGCTGGGCCTGCACGCGGCGGCAGACCTCCAGGCCGTCGAAGCCCGGCAGCATGATGTCGAGGATCAGCAGATCGGGCTGCCATGCCTCGGCGGTGTCGACGGCGGCCGGCCCGTCGCCCGCGGTTTGTACGAGAAATCCCTCGGCGCGCAGGCGGGCCGCGATGGCGTCGACGATCGTCGGGTCGTCCTCGACCACCAGCACCCGGCGCTGAGCGCCCGGCGTCGCCGCCGTGCCGTTGTGGGATGTGTGGGTCTGCTCCATCGCCCGCCCCTGAAGTGTGCTTTCCGGAATCCGTGGGGTGATCCCATGACTGCGCTTGACGCTTGAATGATCTGCGTCAGGGAAGCAGGGTACGGGCAGTCACCTTCGCTCGGCTATCCAGGCCCGACCGCGAGATGGACGACGTCCGGAACGCCCCGGGCAACGGGGATCTCTTTGGTACGCACCCGTCGGAACCCGGCATTCCGCAAGGTTCCTTCAAATTCCGGAGAGGGCTGGGCCGACCACACCGCGAGCACCCCGCCGGGCTTCAACGCCCTTGCGCAGCTTGCCAATCCGGCCGGTGCATAGAGGGCCCTGTTGCCCTCCGTGACGGTCCAGCCGGGCCCGTTGTCGATGTCCAGGCACAGCGCGTCATATGTGGCGGAGATCTCATTGACGTGAGCGAGCAGATCGGCCTCGGCAATTTCCGTACGCGGGTCGGCGAGCGCCCGCGCGGAGAGCTCCGCGAGTGGTCCGTCGCGGTGCCAGTCGACGATGGCCCGCTCACGTTCGACGACGGTGATACGTCCCCAGCGGGGGTCCGCGGCGGCATGCGCGAGGGAGAAGCCGACGCCGAGGCCGCCGATCAGCAGGCTCGGCTCCGCCCGCCCGTCCAGGGCCTCGAGCGCCGCGTCGACCAGTAACCGCTCCGAGCGGCCGTCGGAGGTGTCCATCAGGAAGCACCCGTTGGCGATGATCTGCAGCAGCGTGCCGTGGCGCCGCAGCACGACCTCGCCGTACGGGCCCTCGCGACGGTCGATGACTACCGGGGTGTCGTACGAGGTGGGCATCGGCCCATCGTGACAGTTCCTTGACGCCGAGCCGAGGGAATTCCGGATGTCCGACGCGCGCCGCGGCGGACTGAGGGGGGCGGTTCAGGTGCTCCGGGCCGTGGCCAGCCGCAGGGCCAGCTCCGGGATGCCGAGTCGGCGCTCCTGCTCGGCGGAGGCCCCGTGCAGCTTGTTGGTGAGCTGGTAGGGGTCGGCGCGCAGGTCGTAGTACTCGCGGAAGAGCACCTGGCCGCTGTGGGACCCCCGGGGCGGGCGGCCCTGTTTGTCGAGGCGGAGCCGGTAGTACTCCGTGTACTGCTCGGTCTTGCCGATGTACGACGCCCAGCTGTGGATCGGCTGCTTGTCCTGGCGGTTCCACCACCACTCGGCGAGCACATGCGTGCGGTCGTTCGTGCCGAGCAGCGAGTGACCGTCGTGCGGGGTGTCCGGGGTGATCCCGGCGGCGTCGAGGAGGGTGGGCGCGATGTCGACGTGGGCGGCCAGCCGGTCGTCGGCCGCCGCCCCGCCGAGCCCGCCGCCCGGCCACGACAGGTAGAACGGCACTTCCAGGCTCGGCCGGTACGGCACCGACTTGCGCAGCCAGCCGTGGTCACCCCAGAGCAGGCCGTGGTCACTCGTGAACAGCACGAGCGTGTTGTCGAGCTGGCCGAGCGCGCGCAGCTTGTCGCGGAAGTCCCGCATCGCGTCGTCGACGGAGAGCAGGGTGCGCAGCTGACGTGCCCGCAGGGCCTGTCCGTCGGCGAGCGAGTGGTGCGCCGCGCCGCCGCGCAGGAACGGCGGCTTGTCTGCCTTGTCGCTCTTGTCGCTCTCGAAGACGGACGGGCGTCCGTCCCAGTCCGGCACCGGCGTCCGCTCGTACTTCTTCTCCGGGATGTTCACCTCGTGTGCCGCGCGCGGGGCGACGTACGCGAACCACGGCCGGTCGTCGCTCCGGGAGCGCTCCATGAAGGCGAGGGCGTGGTTCTTGATGACGGTGGTGTTGTAGCCGGGGATGTTCCGGACGGTCCCGTTGTCGTTGTAGTGGCCGTTGTAGTAGCTGACCGGCTCCTGCAGCAGCCACTCGTCGAAGTGTGGCGGGTTCACGCCCGGCTGCCAGAAGTTGAGGTACTTCCCGAACATTCCGGTGCGGTACCCGGCCTGGTGCAGCTGCCGCTGCACGGTGGTGTTCTGGTCGAGGCGGGTGGGGTGGCGGGTGTCGAGTACGCCGTGGTGGTGGGCGTACCGGCCCGACATGATCGAGGCACGGGAGGGGGCGCAGAGCGGGGTGTTGGCGTGCGCCCGCTCGAAGGTCACACCGTGCCCGCCGAGCCAGTCGATCGTCTCGGGGGTCGCCCACTCCGTCTCCTTGGGCTGGTCGTCGGTGACGACGACCAGGATGTTGGGGCGGTCGGAGCGCCCCGCGCCGGGGGTCCGGCCGGCGGCCGGCGTCTGCGGAGAGGTGGCGGGCGCCCGGCCGGCGACCGGCGCCGCGGTCCGCCGTACGGTCGCCCTTTCGGCCGCGCCTTCGCCGTCGCCCGCCGTGGCCCGGACGACCACCGTCCCGGCCGCCGCCGCGGCCACCGCCCCGGCCCCCACCACCAGACCGCGCCGCGTCGGCCCCCGCCCCTGACCCTCGCCCACTTGATCCCCCGATTCCCCGTTTTACGACCCTGCTTGCTGTGAATGAGCTTGCAGTGTGAAGGAGTTCGCTGTGAATGCCGTTGCAGTGGTGTAGCGGTGTCCTTGCGGTGGTATGAAGGCGCGGAAGCGCAGGTCGCCGCCTTGTCACCGGGCGATCGCCGAGAGCGAACACGCCTTGGGGAACAATCCAAGGCTCACCTGCATTGAGTCGGCATAGCTCAACTTGCTTGTCGAGAGGAAGATCATGGCTGCCGACTCCACGAAGTCCACTCCGCTGACCCTGCCCGTGCTGCCGCTCGACGACGAGGTCGTCCTGCCCGGGATGGTGGTTCCGCTCGACCTGAACGACGCCGATGTGCGCGCCGCGGTGGAGGCCGCCCAGGCCGCCGCGCGGACCGAGCCCGGCAAGCCGAAGGTGCTGCTGGTGCCGCGCATCGACGGGGCGTACCCGAGCACCGGTGTGCTCGGCACCGTCGAGCAGGTCGGCCGCCTGGCCGACGGTGACCCGGGCGCGCTGATCCGCGGCCGTGGGCGCGTACAGATCGGCGCCGGCACGACCGGTCCGGGCGCCGCGCTGTGGGTGGAGGGGACGCGCGTCGACGAGACCGTGCCGGACCCGCTGCCCGGCCATGTCGCCGAGCTGGTCAAGGAGTACAAGGCCCTCGCCACCAGCTGGCTGCGCAAGCGCGGCGCCTGGCAGGTCGTGGACCGCGTACAGGCCATCGACGACGTTTCCGCCCTTGCCGACAATTCCGGTTACTCGCCGTTCCTGTCCACCGAGCAGAAGGTCACGCTGCTGGAGACCGCAGACCCGGTCGCCCGGCTGAAGCTCGCCACCGAGCAGCTGCGTGAACACCTCGCGGAGCAGGATGTCGCCGAGTCCATCGCCAAGGACGTACAGGAAGGCGTCGACAAGCAGCAGCGCGAGTTCCTGCTGCGGCGCCAGCTCGAGGCAGTGCGCAAGGAACTGCGCGAGCTGAACGGCGACTCCAAGGACGGCGAGGAGTCCGACGACTACCGGGCCCGTGTCGAGTCCGCCGACCTCCCCGAGAACGTTCGCGAGGCGGCGCTCAAGGAGGTCGACAAGCTGGAGCGGTCCAGTGACCAGTCGCCCGAGGGCGGCTGGATCCGGACCTGGCTCGACACCGTTCTCGAGCTGCCGTGGAACGAGCGGACCGAGGACGAGTACGACATCCGGGGAGCGAAGGCGATCCTCGACGCCGAGCATGCCGGTCTCGAGGACGTGAAGGAGCGCATCACCGAGTACCTCGCCGTGCGCAAGCGGCGTTCCGAGCGTGGGCTCGGCGTGGTCGGCGGGCGGCGTGGCGGCGCGGTGCTCGCGCTCGTCGGACCGCCCGGCGTGGGCAAGACAAGTCTGGGTGAGTCCGTCGCGCACGCCATGGGCAGGAAGTTCGTCCGGGTCGCGCTCGGTGGTGTGCGGGACGAGGCGGAGATCCGTGGACACCGGCGTACGTACGTCGGTGCGCTGCCCGGCCGTATCGTCCGCGCCATCAAGGAGGCCGGGTCCATGAACCCGGTGGTCCTGCTCGACGAGATCGACAAGGTGGGGTCCGACTTCCGGGGCGACCCGGCCGCCGCCCTGCTCGAAGTGCTCGACCCCGCCCAGAACCACACCTTCCGGGACCACTACCTGGAGGTGGAGCTGGACCTGAGTGACGTGGTGTTCCTGGCCACGGCCAACGTGCTGGAAGCCATCCCGGAGGCCCTGCTCGACCGGATGGAGCTGGTCCGGCTCGACGGGTACACCGAGGACGAGAAGGTCGTCATCGCACGTGATCACCTGCTGCCGCGGCAGCTGGAGCGGGCCGGTCTGGAGAAGGGCGAGGTCGCGCTCGACGAGAGCGCGCTGCGCAAGCTCGCCGGGGAGTACACCCGGGAAGCGGGCGTACGCAACCTGGAGCGGGCCGTCGCGCGGCTGCTCCGCAAGGTCGCGGCGCAGCACGAACTCGGTGAGCGGGAGCTGCCGTTCACGGTGACCGACGCCGATCTGCGCGGGCTCATCGGGCGGCC
The DNA here is from genome assembly GCF_054462255.1 of Streptomyces sp. SD15. Taxonomy (NCBI): domain Bacteria; kingdom Bacillati; phylum Actinomycetota; class Actinomycetes; order Kitasatosporales; family Streptomycetaceae; genus Streptomyces; species Streptomyces sp. SD15. Next base: position 29,921 of record NZ_JBTLMO010000010.1, read on the forward strand.
GCACCATGTGCCCGAGTCCGCCCAGGACCCGGCCGAGCGCCGCACGGCGGTGCCCGGTGTCGCCACCGGTCTGGCCGTCACGGGCGCCGGCGGTGACGTCCTCTACGTGGAGGCGTCGCTGGCCGACCCGGAGACGGGCGCGGCAGGGCTGACCCTGACCGGTCAGCTGGGTGACGTGATGAAGGAGTCGGCGCAGATCGCCCTCTCCTTCCTGCGCAGCCACGGAGCCGAACTGGAACTCCCGGTCGGCGACCTGAAGGACCGGGGCGTGCACATCCACTTCCCGGCGGGCGCGGTCCCGAAGGACGGTCCGAGCGCGGGCGTCACGATGACGACGGCGCTGGCCTCGCTGCTGAGCGGACGGCTCGTCCGTACGGACGTGGCGATGACCGGCGAGGTCTCGCTCACCGGGCGGGTACTGCCCATCGGCGGCGTCAAGCAGAAGCTGCTCGCCGCGCACCGGGCCGGGGTCACGACGGTCGTGATCCCGAAGCGCAACGAGGCCGACCTGGACGACGTCCCGGCCGAGGTGCTGGACAAGCTCGCCGTCCACGCCGTCACGGACGTCCGTCAGGTCCTGGAGCTGGCCCTCGCCCCGGCGACGAACGGCGCGATCCCGGAGGTGCCGGTGGCGGCGTGACGGACGCCGCCGGACGGCCTCCGGCAGGCAAGGCCCGGATCCCTCACGAGGGGACCCGGGCCTTCGCCGTGCGGCTCAGCCGCCTGCGAGGGAGCCTGATGGAGAAGCTGCGCACGGAGAACGACCGGTGGGAAGGGGCCCGGAGGCTGCCGTTGGTCTGCGCCTGCGAAATACTGACGGAGCTGCGGCCATGGCGATTTTTGGCAGAAACTTTCAGGACCGGGAAACCAGAGCAGGGGTGCTGACGTGCACGAGGGCGGAAACGAGGGCGGGCATCCGGCCGCATCCGACGTGTCGGGAAGTGGTGTGGACCGGCCTGCCCCGCCCGGCGGCGGGGACCCCGAGTTCCTGTCCCTGGAACGCGAGTTGACCGTGTTCCTGCGCCGCGCCCGCGCCAACCAGGGCGAGATGGCCCGCGAGGTCCACCCGGACCTGGAATCCGCCGCGTACGGACTCCTCGTACGCCTCGACCAGTGCGGCCGCCAGCGCGCCACGGAGCTCGCCGGCTACATCGGCGTCGGCAAGGCCACCATGTCCCGCCAACTGCGCGCCCTGGAGGACCTCGGCCTGGTCACCCGCGAACCCGACCCGGCGGACGGCCGGGCGTGGCTGATCCGTCTCACCGAGGAGGGCCGCAGCCGCGTCGGCAAGGTCCGCGAGGCGCGGCGCGCGCGGTACGTCGGCCAGCTGTCCCACTGGGACCGGCGCGAGGTCGCGGAACTGGCGCGGCTGCTGCAGCAGCTCAACCGGGGGATGGAGAAGGACAAGTAGGACCTGTCCGGGCGCGCGAGGCGGTCCGGAGAGCCGTCAGGCAAGTCGGAGCTCGGCGTACACCACCGTCGCGTCGTCGTGCGTCTTGCTCCGCCTCAGGTACGTCCGCGCCTCCGCGTCGGCCCGCTCCAGCGCTCGTACGCGATCCACCAACTCCTGCGCGCCCTCCTTGCGTACGAGGGTGAAGCAGTCCGCCCAGTCGCCCTCGCGGAACTTCTCCACCCACCGTGTCGCCCCGTCCGTCAGCGCGGCCAGGGCGCGGACCTCGGCGCGCGGCAGCACCCCCGTCACCGCCCGCCCCGCCACCGACGGATCCGCCGCCGCCGTATAGAAGCCGCCCTCCTTGTTGCGGACCGTGGCGTCGGCCGAAGCGGCCGTGGCCAGGGAGGCACGGGGGAGACGGGACAGGCGGTCGTCCAGTACGGCGATGACCGCGCCGTCGGGAGACTCCACGAGGAGCGCCGAGTCCGAGAGGACCAGGTACTCGACCGCGTCCGCCGACCAGCGGGCCAGAACCACCGTCGCCTGGGGCGTCCGCGGGTGAGAAAGGTCACAGGTGTCGGAGTGCGTGTCGGCCACTCGGCGTATGGCCCGGGAAAGAATCTCCGGCAGCGTCAGATCCCGGCGGGAAAGGGACAGTTCGGTCAGTGCTCCGCCGAGGCGCGCGGAGAACCAGGGGACGGAATGCAGGCAGCCGTCGTCGCCCTGAGGGGGAGTCACGCCGTCCAGGAGGACCAGTGAACCCCCCTGTCCCGAGGCGGGAAGGCCGACCGATGCGAAGTCCTCATTGGGGCGGGCCGGGTCGCCCGGTTCCGAGACGAGTTCGGTGCGCATGCGATCAGTCTGCACGAGCCCTTCACTCGTTCTACGAAAGGCCCCCATCGGATGCCCCTTGGGCACGGACCTGCAGCTCAGCCGCCGGGTTTGGCATGGAATGATCTGTTCCGGCAAGGCGTGGCGGCGAATATTGCCAAAGCGCGTCGCCGACGTCCAACCGGCCCGCCGGACAAGGGCGCCGCACCCGCCGGAGGAACTTGCCCGGCAACTCCCGTCCGAGGTTCACTCCTTCGGGTGGCGGGCCGGACGATGCGGGATCACTGCCCACCGGCACTGGGAGGGTCGGGAACCGTACGGGGCGGACGCCTCAATTGACGGAACGTCACCCGGGCCCCTTGGGTACACGAGTCAGGAATGCGAGCACCGGTGCAGAAGATGCGGTCTCGGCGCACAGGCAAGCAGTCGGCCCAGCGGTCGGCCGGGCAGTCGCCCCCCGAGGCGGGCGCGGAGCGCACGCCGGGTGCCACGGGAGAGACTCCCGCCGGCAAGGGCCGCTCCGCTCATGTGCGCAATCGGCTGATCGTCGCCGTCGCGGTCGTCGCGGCCGCCATAGCCGGCGCCGGAGCGCCAACGGTGCTGGCCGCCTCCAGCCAACTGAACGACACCCAGAACCTGGTGACGCTCGCCGCGCGGACCCAGCAGGCGGTGACGCTCGCGCACGCGCTGGCCGACGAGCGCGACGAGGTCACCCCGTACATCGCCGCGGGCCGGCCCAAGTCGAAGGCACCCTCCGAGCAGCGCAGCGCCCGGGTCGACCGGCAGGTCGAGGAGTTGCGGGCGGACGAGGACACGCCCGCCGGCCTGCTGACGGACCTCGACGGCATCGCCGCCGTCCGCAGAGCGGCGCTCACCGGACAGAGCACCGCTCTCGAAGCGCACCAGGCGTACACCACCGCCATCGCCGAACTCCACGACCTCGCTGAGGACCTGGCCGAGCAGCTGCCGCCCCGCGCGGGCTCCGGCGGGTACGCCCTCGCCGAGCTCGACTCCGCCGTCCAGCAGTCCGCAGCCGCCCGCGGGCTGCTCCTCGCGGCGCTCGACATCCCGCGTACCACCCAGACCACCATCAGCCCGATCACCGGTCTGCCGGTCACCACCAGCACCTCGTCCGACGCCGACACCAAGCAGCGCGAGGCGCTCAGCGCCGCCGCCCAGCAGGCCCGGCTGCGCTCGGACGCGGCCCTCGCCGAATTCCGCGAGACGGCGTCCAAGGCGGTCCGGACCTCGTACGACTCCACGGTCACGGGACCGGACGTCACGACCGCCGACAAGTACCTCACCGGCCTCACCGACCAGCCGACGCTCTCCGACGGCGAGCTCGACTCCAGCGCGAAGAAGGTGGACGCGGCGCTGTCCGCCCGCGTCGAGCTCATGCGCGGCGCCGAGTCCGCCTTCTACGACCGCCGCACCAAGGACCTGGAACTGCTGCGGGACGACGACGTCACCGCGCTGGAGCTGCGGATCGCCCTGATCGGCACGCTGCTGCTCGTCGCGGTCGGCGTCTCGATGGCCATGGCCCGCACCCTCACCCGCCCGCTGTCCGTGCTGCGCCGCGGCTCGGCCCGCCTCGCCGCCGACCCGGGCGCCGGGGAACCGGTCAAGTTCACCGGCCGCAACGACGAGTTCGCCCAGGTCGTCCGCTCCGTCAACGCGCTGCACGCACACACCGCCGGACTCCACGAGCGGCTCACCACCCTCGACGCCGACCGCAGGCACCTCATCGGGCAGCGCCAGCTGATGGCGGACGAGCGCGACCAGCTCCGCACCGAACTCACCGCCGCGGCCGCCCACCTGGAGCAGGTGCGCGGCACCATCCACGGCACGTTCGTCAACCTCGCGCTGCGCACCCTGGGCCTCGTCGAGCGGCAGCTCGGCGTCATCGAGGGCCTGGAGGAGCGCGAGCAGGACCCGGACCGCCTCGGCACGCTCTTCAAGCTCGACCACTTCGCGACCGTCATGCGGCGCCACAGCGAGAACCTGCTCGTCCTCGCGGGCCACGAACACGTCCAGCACCACGCGGGGCCCGTGCCGCTCGTCGACGTCGTCCGCGCCGCGGTCAGCGAGATCGAGCGGTACGAGCGGGTCCGTATCGCCGCGCTTCCGCCGCACGCACACCTCGCCGGCTTCGCCGCCGACGACCTCTCGCACCTGCTGGCCGAACTCCTCGAGAACGCCTCGTCGTTCTCGCCGCCCGATCTCCCCGTCGAGGTCTCCGGCTGGCTCCTGGAGAACGGCGAGGTGATGCTCTCCGTGCAGGACGAGGGCATCGGCATGGCGGGCGAGCGGATGGACCAGCTCAACGCCAGGCTCTCCGACTTCGATCCGGACGACGCGTACGACCAGGAGAGCGGCGAGGGACTCGGGCTCGGCCTGTACGTGGTGGCCCGGCTCGCGCACCGGCACGGTGTCCGCGTGCAGCTGCGTGAGCAGCGGCAGGGCGGCACCGCGGTCGTGGTGGTCCTGCCGAAGGCCCTGTTCGCCGCCGCCCCGGCCGCCACGGTCCCCACGACCACCTCGTTCGTCGGCGGCGCCCCCTCGCTGTCCCTCCCGGGCGCCGACGCGGAGGCCAACTCCAATGTCCTGTACGGCCGCTCGGGCCGTACGGTGGCGGACCCGGTCGGCCACGAGGACCCGCTGATCGCGGCGGCGGAGGAGTCGGTACGCGAGGCCGCGTCCGAGCCCTCACCCGAGCCGACGCCCGCACCCGAGCCGACCCCCGAGTCGGCGACCGAGACCACGATGTTGCTGCTGGCGCCGGTGGCGCCGGCCGACGAGCCGGGCCAGCCGGATCGGCTGGATCAGCCCGACGAGGCCGGGACAGCCGGGGCTCCTGCCCCGGGCATCGTCGTCCCCGCCCAGACCACCACCGACCCGTACGCCATCGGCCCCGACACTCATGAGCGTGTCCAGGACGACGAGCGCGAGCGGGTCACCGACAAGGGTCTGCCCAAGCGGACGCCGAAGATCTCCGCGCCCGTGCAGGTGCCGAAGCCGCGCGCCGGGGGCGTGGACGCCGAGGCGCTGCGCCGTCGGCTCGGAGGATTCCACCGAGGTGCGGTCGAAGGCCGCCGCGACGTCGAGGCGGAGATCGCCGAGCAGACCGCGGAGACGCACGCACCCGCCGCGCGCGACCACGCGCCGGACCTAGTAGACGCAAGTGACGCATCGGGGGGCACTGTCGAGGAGGCAAGCAGTTGACCGCGACCAGTACGTTCGGCCTGAGCAGTGAAGCCCGCAATCTGCACTGGCTGTTGACGAACCTCGTCGAGGAGGTGCCGGGCCTCCTGTCGGTCGCGGTCGTCTCCTCCGACGGTCTGTTGCTGCTCTCCTCCGACCCCGGAAGGAACGCGGAGGCCCGCACGGGGGCGGAGGAACGCCCCACCGGCCCCAAGGGCTCCTCCGCCGACCTCGCCACCATCGTCTCCGGCATCGGCAGCCTCACCATCGGCGCCGCCAAGCTGATGGACGCGGGCGGTGTCAAACAGACGATGGTCGCGATGGACGAGGGCAGCGTCTTCGTCATGTCGATCAGCGACGGTTCGCTGCTCGGTGTGCACGGCGCCCCGGACTGCGACATGAGCGTGGTGGCGTACCACATGGCGCTCTTCGTCGGCCGCGCCGGACATGTGCTGACCCCCGAACTCCGCAGCGAGCTACGCCAGTCGCTGGAAGCCAAGCCGATGGGGAGTGTCCAGTGAGTACGTCCTCCACGTCCAAGCTCCCGGTCCGAGGCGGCGACCGCAAACCCGCCCGGGTACGCCCCTACTCGCTCACCGGCGGCCGTACCCGCTTCGGGCATGTGCTGCTCGTCGAGACGTTCGTCGCGGCGCTCGAGGCCCCGGAGACCCGCAAGGAGCTGACCAACGGCTCGCTGGAGACCCGGGTGATGCCCGAGATGCGGGCCATCGTCGAACTCTGCCGCCGGATGCGCACGGTGGCCGAGATAGCCGCCCTCCTCAAGATGCCGCTGGGCGTGGTCCGCGTGCTCCTGAGCGACCTGGCGGACCAGGGAAAGATCCGTGTGTACGGAACAGGTCACGGCCCGGGACAGCCGGACCGCGCTCTGCTGGAAAGGGTGCTGAATGGACTCCGTCGTCTCTGAGGGCGCGCCGAGAACCGCCTTCCCCGCCGCCGCGGCACCGGTGCCGCTCCCCGAGGCCGACGAGAACCTCAAGGCCTGGCAGACGGACCGCACCCGCGCCCCGATCGCCACCAAGATCGTGGTGGCGGGCGGCTTCGGCGTGGGCAAGACCACGCTGGTCGCCGCGGTCTCCGAGATCACGCCCCTCCAGACGGAGGCGCTGATGACCCAGGCCAGCGAGGACACCGACGACCTCACCGCGACACCGGAGAAGCTGACCACCACCGTGGCCATGGACTTCGGCCGCATCACGCTCGACGACGACCTGGTGCTCTACCTGTTCGGCACGCCGGGCCAGCAGCGGTTCTGGTTCATGTGGGACGACCTGGTGCGCGGCGCGATCGGCGCGGTCGTCCTCGCCGACACCCGCCGCCTCAAGGACTGCTTCCCGGCGCTCGACTACTTCGAGAGCTGCGGACTGCCGTACGTCGTCGCGGTCAACCACTTCGACGGCAGCGAGCGGTTCGACGCCGACGATGTGCGCGAGGCTCTCACGATCCCCCCACACATACCTGTCATGATCATGGATGCCAGGCGCCGGATCTCGGTCGTCGAGACTCTGCTCGCGCTGGTGGGGCACGCGCTCGACGTGAGCCCCGAATAAGTCGTACGTAGAGTTAGGACGCGCGCATGCGGAAGATACTCGTCGTTGGAGCCGGCCAGTCCGGACTCCAGCTCGCCCTCGGCCTCCAGTCGCACGGGTACGAGGTCACCCTGATGTCGAACCGGACGGCGGACGAGATCCGCACCGGCCGAGTCATGTCGACCCAGTGCATGTTCGACACGGCACTCCAGTACGAGCGCGATCTCCAGCTGAACTTCTGGGAGTCCCAGGCCCCGAAGATCGAAGGACTCGGCGTCTCGGTGGCTGTCCCCGGCTCCTTCGACCCGGGCCCCTCGCAGCGCGCGATCGACTGGGTCGGCAAGCTCGACGGGTACGCGCAGTCCGTCGACCAGCGGGTGAAGATGGCCGGCTGGATGGAGACGTTCGCCCAGCGCGGCGGCCAGCTGGTCATTCACGGCGCCGCGGTCTCCGACCTCGATTACTTCTCCCGTACGTACGACCTGGTGCTGGTGTCCGCGGGCAAGGGCGAGCTGGTGTCGATGTTCGGCCGGGACGCCTTCCGCTCCACGTACAGCGAGCCGCAGCGCGCCCTGGCGGTGGCTTACGTCCACGGTCTGGGGCCGCGCCCGGAGCACCCGGACTACGACGCGGTCCGCTGCAACCTGGTGCCCGGCGTCGGTGAACTCTTCGTCATGCCGACCTTCACCACCTCCGGCCGCGCGGACATCCTTTTCTGGGAGGGCATACCCGGCGGTCCGCTCGACGCCTTCAACGGCGTCAAGGATCCGGCCGAACACCTCTCCCTGACCCTGGAACTCATGGAGCGGTTCACGCCGTGGGAGTACGCGCGGGCCACCAAGGTCGAACTGACCGACGCGCACGGAACGTTGGCCGGGCGCTACGCCCCCACCGTCCGTAACCCGATCGGGCGGCTGCCCGGCGGCGGCCTGGTCCTGGGTGTCGCCGACGTGGTCGTGGCGAACGACCCGATCACCGGACAGGGCTCCAACTCCGCCTCCAAGTGCGCGGCGGCGTACCTCGCCTCGATCCTCGAGCGTGAGGACAAGGAGTTCGACGAGGAGTGGATGCGGGCGACGTTCGATCGGTACTGGGACACGGCACAGCATGTGACCAAGTGGACGAACGCGATGCTGGGGGTTCCGCCGGAGCATGTGCTGAACCTGCTCGGCGCGGCGGGTCAGCTTCAGCCGGTCGCCGATCGGTTCGCCAATGGGTTCAACGATCCGGCGGACTTCGAGAACTTCTTCTACGAGCCTGAGAAGACCGGGACTTATTTGGCTTCGGTGGCGGGGGCCTGAGGGGTCGTTGCCGGGCGCGGGGGGTTTGTGGCCGGCTGCGCCGGCGCGGCGGAGTCGCAGGTGTCACAGCCCCGCGCCGCTTTCGGGGCGCTCAGCGCCGGCGGGGTGTAGTCCTTCAGGGGCTTTGCCTTCGGGTCCGGTCGTACCGCGCCCCGTAGCGGGTTGGCCGCGACGGGGGAGACCTTGATCTTCTCTCCCGGCCTCGGCGCCTGTACCACCAGGCCGTCGCCCAGGTAGAGGGCGACGTGGGTGGCCTCGGGGAAGTAGATCACCAAGTCGCCGGGGCGCAGCTCGTTCAGGGGGATGTGGGGGAGCTTGGCCCACTGTTCCTGGCTGGTTCTGGGGATGGGGCGGCCGGCGCGTTCCCAGGCCTGGGAGGTCAGGCCCGAGCAGTCGTACGACCTCGGGCCCTCGGCACCCCATTCGTACGGCTTCCCGAGCTGCCCCACGGCGTACCGCACCGCCTCCTCGCCCTCCCGGGAGGGCGCCCGCTCGCTGCTCAGTGCCCCGGAGGCCAGGAGCTTCTGCTGGGCCGCGGCCGTCCCCGCCCGTTCCAGCTCGGCGAGCTCGGCGAGCTGATCGGCGCTGAGGGAGGCGAGCAGCTCCTCGACATCCTTGAGCCGGTCGCGTACCTCGTCCCGTTCCTTCTTCCGCCGCTCGGTGAGGGTGAGTTGATCGTCGAGGGCCTTCCGGGCCGCCCGAGCCAGCCCGTCCTTCCGCTTCTCGCTGACCGCCAGCCGGTCCACGGTCTCGACCCGGTCCCGCGAGAGCTGCCCGATCAGGTGCCCTTCGTCCAACGCGTGCTGCGGGTCACGGGCGAGGAGAAGGCGTACGTACGAGGAGATCTCGCTGCTGTTCTGGTACTGCTGCCGGGCGAGCCGCCCCGCCGCGCCACGGCTGTCGAGCAGGGACAGGCGGGCCCTGGTGAGGCTCGCGTCGAGCCGGGCGACCTCGGCCCGCTGCTTCTTCAGTTTCTCCTCGGTCGCGTTGTACGTCTCGGTGGCGCGCTCGGCGTCCCGGTACAGCCGCTGAAGGTCCGTCAGCAGCTGTGTGACGGAGGCCTTTGTGTCCGGGCCGGGGTCCGGGGCGGCCGCCGCGGGCACGGGTGCGAGCAGCGCTCCGGTCGCCGCCATGGTCGTACAGACCTTGAGCAGAAGCCTTCCTGACACGTCATCACCTCCGGTGCCGGGGTGGTCCGTCCACCTCGCACCGGCAGGATCGGGTCGGCGCATCCCGAGCGCGCGCCCGGTGACCGGTTCGGCCCAAGAAGGTCACTCGTCGGCGTGGGGCTCCGGCGTGGCGCCGGGCTCGCTCCTTGCGCCGGGCTTGGACCAGGGCCACTTCCTGCGGCCCCCCGCGTCGCCCTCGGGGTCGTACGCGTACTTCCACCCCTGGTGCAGCCCCAGCCGCTTGCTCTGCCCGGCCTGGACCCGCCGGTAGACGAGCACCGTCGGCGGGCCGCCGTGCGCGTCCGGGACCGGAACCCGGTACACCTTCGGCGGGTGTCCGGTCATGCCGAGCAGGACGGGCAGCACACGTCCGTCCAGCGGGCCGCCCTCGAAGGGGGTGTCTTCGCTCTTCACCGCACCAGTGTCACAAACGCCGCGGTTAAGACCGACCGGCAATTGGAGGGTGGGAGAAGGAGCGGGGTCTGGTGCGTGCAGCTGCAAGGCGGAGGAGGGAGTGATGGCGGAGCCATCGCGACCGACGACAACGCGGCAGATGTGCGTGCCAGGCCCCGCGACGCCGCCCTCCAATTGCCGGTCGGTCTAAAGCAGCCGCGCCGCGTCACTGAGCACCGGAAGGACGCGCCGGGCCAGCACACCCACGGCGCCTTCCCTGGGCTCCAGGGCCAGGGCGGCCCGTACCACGGCGGTGGTCTGCGGATCACGCCCGGCGCTCGCCACGAGCACCGCCACGAACTGCTCCACCAGCCAGTCGCGCAACTCGTCGAGCGGCGGCTCCTTGCCCGCGTCGAGCCAGATGAGCGAGGCGCCCTCGACCGCGGTGATCCACATCCGTACGGTCATGCGCAGCCGGGGCCCCGGGTCCTGGACGGCCAGGTGATCGAGGATGTGCTCGGCGGCGGCCCGCCGCACCCCGTCGACTATGGCCGTGGTCCGCGAGGTCTCGACCACGCTGCCGCCCTGCAACAGGGCGCTGAACCCGGCGTCGTGCTGGTCGACGAAGGCGAGATAGCGGTCCAGGGCCCGGGACAGCCGCTGAGTGAGCGGGCCCTCGGGGGGCTCCGCGAAACAGTGCTCCAGCTCCTCCGCGGCGGACCGCAGGGCGGCCTCGTACAGCTGCTGCTTGCCGCCCGGAAAGTACCGGTACACGAGCGGCCGCGACACCCCCGCCGCCTCCGCCACATCGTCCAGCGAGACCTCTTCCGGCGCCCGGTGCGCGAAGAGTGACAGGGCCGCCTCGAGGAGCTGGGAGCGCCGCTGCTCGACACTCAGTCGACGGTATGCGGGGGTGGGAGCCTGCGGGGTCATGCTGGGCAGCGTAACCGGGACCCCCGGTGGGTGCTGTCAGGCGAGCAGCCCCGACGCCCTCCACAGTCGCCGGCCCACACCCCGCAGCACACCGATGTCGTCCAGGAAGTCCGTCAGCCGCTTCGCCCCGGTCTGCATGACCTCGCGCCGGTGCCCGCTGGCCTGCACCTGCGCCACGGCCTCCCGCCGGTCGAGGCCCACGTTCGTGTAGACCTCGGGATTGACGAAGGCGACGGAGAAGACGCGGGCGAACTCGCCCGAGGTGACCCGGGTGAACTCCTGGGACCAGCGAGGAGCGGTCACCATCTGCCGCCGCAGCTCCTCACGGGCGTAGCGCACGTGCCGCGCCTCCTCCACCACGTGGATGCGCGTGACCCCCCGTATCAGGGTCTGGACCCGCTCGTCCGGGAAGGTCAGCCGCTGCATCCAGTCGAGGACCTCCTCGCCGAGCAGAGTGGCGGTGAAGGACCCCGGTGTGGTCGAGATGGTCTTGAAGACCCGCCCGAGATGCTGATGCGCGCGGCTCACCGGGTAGTACGGCGTGCCGCCCCGGGTGATCAGCCGGGCGAACATCTTCGAGTGCCGGCACTCGTCCTCGATCTCGGTCAGCGCGTAGCGCACGTGCGCGCTCGTGGCCGCCTTGTCGTAGATGTGCCGCACCAGCAGCTGCATCAGGATGAGCTCGAACCAGATCCCGAGCGAGGCGAGCGCCGCGGCCTCGTGCTGGGAGAGCAGGATCCGCTGCTCTTCGCTCATCCGCTTCCACAGCGGGGTGTCGTACAGCGACACGAGCTCCGGCGGCCAGAACCACTTGCCCTCCTCGAAGGGTGCGTCCCAGTCCAGCTCCTTGTCGGGGTCGAAGGAGTGCTTGGCGGACGAGTCGAGCAGCCGCTCGGCCACCTGCTCCCGGTCCTTGAGCAGACCGAGCGCGTCGCGCAGCACATCCGCCTCCGTCGCCGTCGTCATCGCTGTCCCCATCCGAATCCGAGTCGTACCGGATGCCTGTCGGGCTACCGGTGCCGGGTTACCGGCGGTCACGTCTTATGAGACTGCCTGTCAGCAAGCTGGTCAATCCCTCCCGCACCACTTGTTGACGACGCGTCTACCCCATGTGAGCGTGGAACGTATGCCGACGCATGAGCTGTACGCCAAGGATCCGGGAGCTCCCCTCTGGCAGATACCGGCCTCGGGAGCGGCACGCTTCAGCTGGGAGTACGACGACGGTCGCGAACGCCTGCTCGCCCTGTACCAGAAGGGCAAGGACAAGCAGTGGGACGGCCAGAAGCGCATCGACTGGGACCTGGAGGTGGACCCATGCGATGCGCTCGGCACCCCCGAGGAGGCGATGACCCTGTACGGGACGCCGTACTGGGCGAAGATGACCGACCGGGACAAGGGGGAACTGCGCCGGCATTTCGCCTCCTGGCAGTTCAGCCAGTTCCTGCACGGCGAGCAGGGCGCGATGGTCTGTGCCGCGCGCATCGTGGAATCCGTCCCCGACCTGGACGCGAAGCTCTATTCCGCCACCCAGACCATGGACGAAGCGCGCCATGCGGAGATATACGGCCGTTTCCTGCACGAGAAGATCGGGATGCTCTACCCGGTCAACGACAACCTTCAGTCGCTCCTCGGCGACACCCTCCGCGACTCCCGCTGGGACATGCCCTACCTCGGGATGCAGGTCCTGATAGAGGGCCTGGCGCTGGCGGCCTTCGGCATGATCCGCGACACCACGGACAAGCCCCTGCCCAAGCAGATCCTCGCGTACGTCATGCAGGACGAGGCCCGCCATGTCGCCTTCGGCCGCATGGCGCTGCGCGACTACTACAAGCAACTCTCCGACGCCGAACTCCGCGAGCGCGAGGAATTCGTCATCGAGGGCTGCTATCTGATGCGGGACCGGCTGCGCGGGGTGGAGGTGCTGGAGAACTTCGGCATCCCGAAGGCGGAGGCCGAGCAATACAGCGAACAGTCCGAGTTCCTGCACCTCTTCCGCCAGTTGCTCTTCAGTCGCATCGTCCCCTGCGTCAAGGACATCGGCCTGTGGGGCGAACGCCTTCAGCAGGCCTATGTCGACATGGGCGTCTTCGAGATGGGCAACTCCAACCTCGACCTGCTGATGGCCCAGGACGAGGAGATCGCGGAGCGGCTGGACGCGGAGCGGTTCGCGGCGGAGGAGAAGGAGCGCGTGGCGGAGGTGGAGGCGATGATCGAGTCGGGCGCGGACTCGTAAAACAGGTGTACGGCATCCCGTCGAAAACGGCATGATCACACCCATGACGCCCGCCCCGACCGACGCGCTCTCGAACCGGGCCGCGGCCCGCCGCAGCCTCGAAGGCCTGGCCCTCGGCGACGCCTTCGGCGAACGCTGGTTCCCCCTCTTCCGCGACCGCCCCCAGGCGTACGAGGAGATCCGCGCCCGGCGCACCCCGGAGGAGCCGGAGTGGCACTGGACGGACGACACGGCCATGGCGCTCGGTGTCTTCCGGATCCTCGACGAGCACGGTGAGATCCGGCAGCCGGAGCTGGCCCAGGTGTTCGCGCTCGGCTACGACGCGGACCAGGCGCGCGGCTACGGCTACGGCATGCACCAACTGCTCCCGCGCCTCCTCCAGGAGCCGGACCGCTGGGAGGAATTGGCGCGCGAACTCTTCGACGGCGAGGGCAGCCTGGGCAACGGTGCGGCGATGCGGGTGGCTCCGCTGGGCGCCTGGTTCCAGGAAAGCCTCCCGCTCGTCGTCGAACAGGCGACGCTCTCCGCGCAGGTGACCCATGCCCACCCCGAGGGCATCGCGGGCGCGGTCGCGGTGGCCGTGGCGGCCGCGCTGTCGGCCCGCGGCGAGCTGGACATCGACGCCGTCGCGTCCGCGACACCGGCGAGCGCGGTCCGCGACGGCCTCCTCCGAGCGTCCCGGCTCCCCTTCACCACCGAACCCTGGAAGGCCTCCGACCTCCTCGGTAACGGCCAGCGTGTCCGCGCCGACGACACCGTGCCCTTCGCCGTCTGGTGCGCCGCCCGTCACCCCGACGATCTGACCTCCGCCCTGTGGACCACGGCCGAGGGCTTCGGCGACGTCGACACGACCTGCGCCATCACGGGCGGAATCGTGGCCGCGCGTACGGGAGTCGAGGGCGTACCGGAGGAGTGGCTGCGACGCCGGGAGGCGGTACCCGGAGCCGCCTGATCGCCGAACGATCCCTTGGCGCCGGGGATCGCGTCGAGGAGTCGGCCACAGCCCCGGTACATCTCCACCTTCCGGGCGTGCCGCAAACCTCGTCGCTTCGCGTGGCGTGGTCCCCGTCCGTGACTCCAAGAACCCGAGTGGCCCGGTACTGGACTTCCCCGCCGGATCGTTCGCAACTTTCGTCGCAGCGGTTCGAGCCGGGGAGTTCGGCACTGTCTGACCACTCGACCTACCCGCACCGGTTCCTGAACCGGGGCCGGGTCCTTGACGGACACGGCCCCGCTGATCCGACGGAGTGTCAGCCCGCCCAGACCTCGGCCTCGTCGGCCGGGATGGTGGTGGCCAGGCCCAGTTCCTTGCGGGCGGCGACCGACTTGTTCGGGTCGATGTCGGTGAACGCCGGGTCGTAGGCGATGTAGAACGCGTCGGCGTCGGCGGCGTTCGCGGCCTTCTCCCAGTTCCCGGCCGCCTTCGTCAGCGTCGCGCGGAGCTTGCCGACCTCGGTGCCCTCGATGCCGTCCAGTCCCTTGACGTGTGCGTCGAGGGCGGCCGCGACGGCCTTGGCCTGCGCCTTGTAGCCGGCCAGGTCGTCCTCGACGGTGTCGCTCTCGGGCTGGTTCGCCCACAGGGCCTCGTAGACCGCGTTCGAACCCTTGAGGTACGTGGTCTGCTCGGGCTTGAGGGACTTCGCGGTGTTCAGCGAGCCGCTGAACGTGCCCTTCTCCGCGGTGTAGGTGCAGCTCACCGCGCGGTCACCCGTCGCCCAGCTCTCCTTGGTCGGGGTGTAGTAGAAGAGGGCGACGCCCTTGGGAAGCGCCCAGGTGTCCGGGGCGTAATTCTGCACCTCGACCGGGCAGCGGTTGTCCGCGATCGTCGAGACCCCGTCGTCGCCGGGGTACTCCTTGCCCTTGTCGATCGCGAACTCGCCGACGACCTGGCCCTCGTGGGCCTCGTCGCAGGGCACGATCTCGACGGCGTACGCCGTCCCCTCGGCCTTGCCGTTCGGGTTGTAGCAGTCGCCGATGTCCAGCGAGAACACCGAGCGCTGGCGAGCCGCCTTCTTCGCGCCGTCCTTGGCGCTGTCGACGGCGTCGGAGACGTCCGAGCATCCCACCGCGCCGATCGCGAGCAGGGCGGCAACGACGGATATGCCGCGAAGGGGGCGATACGGGGCACGGATTGCCATGATGTGTACATCCTCTTACGTGATCTTTATGAGGGTCGCGCGCATCGTATGCCATTCCTGTGGCCCAGCTGTGCGAAGGCCCTCACCTCATCGCGGCGTCTTTGACTCGCGACGGGCCGCGAGGGTTGTATCCGGGCTGCTCGCAGGTGGGAGTCGGGAGGGCCCTGCGATATTTCTGTGGAGCCGGGCGATGTCGAGCGTGGAGGGACGTGCGCAAGGGCGGGCGTACCGCGAGGTACGGATTCGCCACGAACCGGTCACACGTCTTGTCAGTCAGATGCCCGCAGATTCGGAGAACCTGGAGCGGGTTGAGCTGGGCGGCGAGGGACACAAAGGCACTGGGGTCCCTACAGGGCCGCGTGATCACCTCGGACCCGGGGTGATCCGAACACACCCCCTAGGACCTGTCCGGTCGATCACGGCGGAGACGCGGGGTGGGGTGCGCACATCTGCCGCGTTGTCGTCGGTTGCCGACTCCCCCAAGTTCTCGGCTTCGCTCGAACAGGGGGGACCCCCATCGCGTCGACGCCCTCCTCCGCCTTGCAGCTGCACGCACCCCACCCCGCTCACCGGCACCGACCACACACCGCTGCTTTCCTCCACCGTGATCGACCGGACAGGCCCTGGCGCGCAGTCAATCGCTTACTGGTTCCAGCTCTCGTCGTACGGGTCGCGCGGGGTCGGGACCGGCTTGGCCTCGGTGACGTCGAGGAACGGGATGATGCCGTCGTTGACGGGGTCCTTCGTTCGTTCGGCCGTGTAGGTGCCGGTGACCTGGAGCCAGGTATCGGGTTGCAGGACGGGCGGGATGTGCCCGGTCAGGCCGATCTTGACCGGCTGGGCGTCTGCGGCACAGCAGTTGAGGGCCATCCGGACCAGGTACGGGGTGCCGTCGCGGTCGAGGGCGAGGAAACCGGTGACTTCGAGCCGCCGGTCGCCCAGGGAGCGGCCGTGGTCGTAGGCGGCGCGGCCCGCGTAGTCGACGAGGCTGAGCGGGAGGGGGTCGGTGGTGGGGAGGGCCGGGTAGGCGAAGGGCTTCGTCAGGGCCGTGCCGGTGTGCGTGGCGCTGTAGGAGCCGAGTGCGGGCGGGGCGACCAGGATGAGGGCGAGCAGGGGGAGGACGAGGAGCCAGGCGATACGGGGTTCGCGGTGGGCGTCACCCTCCCCGTCCTGCTGCGGCTGTCTCCGGTCGTACCAGACCGTCGCCACCGCCGTCACGATCAGGACCACCCCGGCCGCGAGCAGCAACGGGCGCAGACCCTCCTTGACGTAGCGCAGATAGAGGTCGGTGAAGCCGGCGTGCAGCACCGCCGCGCCGACCAGGAACAGCACCGCCGCCTGCGCCTGCCGGTTCACAGCAGCACCGCCCCGACCAGGACCGACATCAGGACGGCCAGGACGAAGGTGGCGGGCGCGAACCGCAGCGCGAACCCGCGGCCGAACGTGCCGGCCTGCATGGCGAACAGCTTCAGGTCGATCGTCGGCCCCACCACGAGGAAGGCCAGCCGCGCCGTCAGCGAGAACTGGGTCAGGGACGAGGCCACGAACGCGTCGGCCTCGGAGCAGATCGACAACAGCACCGCCAGGACCGCCAGCGCGAGGATCGCCACCACCGGGTTGTCCGCCGCGGCCCGCAGCCAGTCGGCCGGTACGACGGCCTTGAGCGTGGCCGCCGCCATCGCGCCGACGACCAGGAAGCCGCCGGCGTGCATCACGTCGTGCCGTACGGATCCCCAGAACGCCGCCCCTTTGCCGAGCCCCTCGTGCGGGGGACGGGCGGGCGGCCGCAGCCAGTCGCTGCGCCCCAGCCGCTGCCAGGCCCACCCCATCGCACACGCCACGAGCAGGCTCGCCACGAACCGGGCGAGAACCATCTCGGGGTTGCGGGGGAACGCGACAGCGGTGGCCGTCAGCACGATCGGGTTGATCGCCGGGGCCGACAGCAGGAACGCCAGCGCCGCCGCGGGCGTGACGCCCCGTCGCACCAGCGCCCCGGCCACCGGCACCGACGCGCACTCGCAGCCGGGCAGCACCGCCCCGGCCATCCCCGCGACCGGCACCGCAAGGGCGGGCCGCTTCGGCAGCGCGCGGGCGAAGAACGACGGCGGGACGAAGACCGCGATGACCGCCGACAGCAGCACCCCGAGGACGAGGAAGGGCAGCGCCTGGACGACCACCGCGACGAACACGGTCATCCAGCTCTGCATCACGGGCGCGGACAGTGCCCGGCGGATCGGTCCCTGCGCCACCACCAGCGCGAGCAGCAGCATGATCAGGACGAGGGGGGAGTTGAACTGCCAGCCCTGTGAACCGTGCGCGTGGCCGTGCGGATCGTCCGCGTCGTGGTGGGCGACCTCCGGCGGGGTCGCTTTGGTGGTGCTCACGGGCGAGATACCTCCGGCAGGGCAGGGCTGGGGTTCGGTGGACGGGGTGCCCTCCCCATCAGTACGCCGGTTCAGGCGTGACTGCTCACTCCGGACCGCTCATTTCCGGACCGCTCATTCCGGCCGGAAACGATGTCCGCAACGTGAACGCGTACTCCGTGGGCCCGTGCTCGCGCAGATGCACCAGCCGGGACTCCGCCTCCGCCACCGTGGGCCGATGCCCCGCCGGAACCCACCACAGCGCGGTGACCGCCTCCTCCAGCCGTTCGAACCACTCACGACGGCGGGCCATCAGTTCACGATGCTGCCCCTGGTACATGAACGCCGTCAGGGCGTTCGTGTCCCGCCAGGTGGTCAGGTTGACGATCAGCCAGTCGTCGCCGAAGACGGCCACATCGGTCGCGTTGCCCGAGTCGCTCTGCAGCCGCCAGACGAAGCCGTCCGCCGCGTCCGCGACGGCGTTGACCGGGTCGAGGGCCTCCACGAAATCCTTCAACTGTGGTGAGTCCAGAGGGGCTTTGAGGCGGGCGATGTTGACCTGGGCGAGCTCGTACGCAGCTGCGGTCTGAGTCATGCCCGAACGATAGGTCGAGCGTCGGGTGCGAACCACCCCCCGTCTCAGAACCCGAGCACCGCCTTCATCACCGCCTTGGCGATCGGTGCCGCGTCGCCGCCTCCGCTGATGTCCACGCGGTCGGCCGCCGCGTCCTCGACGACGACCGCGACCGCCACCGCCGCCTCCATGGAGTCGTCCGCCTGGGCCCAGGAGATGAACCAGGCATACGGAATACCGGAGTTGCCGACGCCGTGCTGGGCGGTGCCGGTCTTGCCGCCGACCGTCGCGCCCCGGATCGCGGCCTTCGTCCCGGTGCCCTTGCTCACCACGTCCGTCATCAGCTCGCGCATCTGCGTGGCGGTGGTGGGGTGCATGGCCCGGTGCAGTGTCCGTGGGCCGGTCGTCGACACCGTGGTGCCGTCGCGCGTGGTCGTCCGATCCACCAGGTACGGCGCTCTGACGGACCCGTCGCCCGCCACCGCGGCCGCGATCATCGCCATCTGGAGGGGAGTGGCACGGGTGTTGAACTGGCCGATGGAGGACAGTGCCAGCTGCGCCCGGTCCAGCCGGGTGTCGAAGTTGCTCGGCGCGACGGAGAAGGGGACCTTCAGCTCCCTGTCGTTGAATCCGAAGGCCTCCGCCGCGCGCGTCATGTCGCGCAGCCCCACGTCCACGCCCAGCTTGGCGAAGACCGTGTTGCACGACCACGCGAAGGCATAGCGCAGCGAGGCGTCCTCGCAGCCCTCGACCTCGTTGGTGAGCCGCGTCGTGGTGCCGGGCAGCGTGAACGGGTCCGGGGACCCGGTCTCCGCGTCGACGTCCGTCACCACCCCCGCGTCCAGCGCCGCCGCGGCCGTCACCACCTTGAACGTCGACCCCGGTGGATACGTCTGCCGGATCGCCCGGTTGAGCATCGGCTTGCTCTCGGCCCCGTTCAGCCGCCGCCACGCCTCTTTCACGGCCGAGCCCGTCCCGGAGAGCACCGCGGGGTCGTACGACGGTGTGGAGACCAGCGCCAGGATCTTCCCCGTGGACGGCTGGAGGGCGGCGACCGCGCCCCGGCGTGAGCCGAGTCCGTCGTACGCCGCCCGTTGTGCGGCCGGGTGCAGGGTGGTGACGACCTTGCCGCCCGGGTTCTGGGCGCGGGTGATGTCGTTGTACAGGGGGAGCCGGGAGAGCATCGGGTCGGTGCCGGAGAGGATGCCGTCCTCGGTGTTCTCCAGGAACGACGTTCCGTACAGCTGCGAGGCGAAGCCGGTCACCGGTGCGTACAACGGGCCGTCACGGTAGGTCCGTTCGTAACGGAGCTGCTCGCCGCTGTCCCTGGAGCCGGTGACCGACCGGCCGTCGACGAGGATGGTGCCGCGGGGCTGGCTGTAACGGGCGATCGTCTGGCGGCGGTTGGCGGGGTTGTCGTCGTACGACCGGGCCTGGAAGACCTGGACGCGGGTGGCGTTGACCAGGAGGGCGACGAGCAGCAGGGCGCACAGCGCGGCGGCCCTGCGGATGTACTTGGTCACGGTGAGACCTCCTGGCGACTGACGCGACTGACGCGGCTTGCGCGGCTCACGGCGCCGCCGTCCCGTCGTACTGGCTGCGCGCCGAATCGCTGATCCGGATCAGCAGCGCCACGATGATCCAGTTGGTGACGACCGAGGAGCCGCCCTGGGCGAGGAACGGCATCGCCATGCCGGTCAGGGGGATCAGCCCGGTGACCCCGCCCGCGATCACGAAGACCTGGAGCGCCACGATCGACGCGAGGCCGATGGCGAGGAGTCGTCCGAAGGGGTCGCGCAGGGCGAGGCCCGCGCGGTAGCCGCGCTCCACGAGAAGGGCGTAGAGGAGGAAGATCGCCGACAGGCCGAACAGGCCCAGTTCCTCACCCGCCGTCGCCAGGATGAAGTCCGATTTGGCGGCGAAGCCGATGAGGTGGGAGTGGCCGAGTCCGAGGCCGGTGCCGAGCATGCCGCCGGCGGCGAACGCGAAGAGGGACTGGGCGAGTTGGTTGGGGCCCTGGCCCGCGTCGATCGATGCGAAGGGGTGCAGCCAGTCCTGCACCCTGCTGTGCACATGCGGTTCGAGCCGGCCGACGGTGAGGGCGCCGACGACCGCGAGGAGCAGGCCGACCGCGATCCAGCCGCTGCGGCCCGTGGCGACGTACAGCAGGATCACGAACAGACCGAAGAAGAGCAACGACGTCCCGAGGTCCCGCTCCAGGACCAGCACCAGCACGCTCAGCAGCCAGATCGTGACGATCGGGCCGAGGACGCGCCCGGTGGGGAGCTGGAGCCGTTTGAACCGCCAGATCTGGCGGCCCGCGTAGGCGAGCGCGTTGCGATTGGCCGCGAGATAGCCGGCGAAGAAGACCGCGAGCAGCACCTTCGCGAACTCGCCCGGCTGGATGGAGAATCCGGCGATTCGGATCCAGATGCGGGCGCCGTTCACGGCGGGGAAGAAGATCGGCAGGATCAGCAGGCCCAGCGCGGTGACGACCGAGACGTAGGTGTAGCGCTGCAGGACGCGGTGGTCGCGCAGGAAGAGCACGGCCACGATGAAGAAGGCGACACCGAGCGTCGACCAGACGAGCTGGGTGGTGGCGGCGGCCTGGTCGCCCGGCGTGTCCAGGTCGAGGCGGTAGATCAGCACCAGGCCCAGGCCGTTGAGGAGTACGGCGATGGGGAGCAGCAGCGGATCGGCGTACGGTGCCCGCCACCGCACCGCGAGGTGGGCGAGGAGCGCGAGCACGCCGAGCCCGGCGCCGTAACCGGCGGCGCCGGGCGGGAGGGTGCCGTGTTGGGCGAGTCCGACAGCGCAGTAGCCGTAGACGGAGAGCAGTACGGCGACGACGATGAGGCTGAACTCGATGCCGCGGCGCCTGGGGAGACGTACGGCGGGGGTGGTCGCGGTAGCGGCCGTCGCCGCGGTTGGTTCGGTTGGTCCCTTTGTTCCGGGCATGCCGTGTGTTCCGCGCATTCCGGGCTGGGTCATGTCCGGAACGTAGCAAGCGAGGGGCTTGATGTCCCGTTATGTGGTGACAAACGGGCCGTTCCGGTGTGCCTGGAATCGGATTCAGCACCAGCGCGGTGACTCCCCGATGATGTCGACGTGGCGCGCCGGGGCCCAGGACCAGGTGCCTTCGCTGACCAGGTACCAGAGCGTGTCGCCTTCGACCTGGTGGCCCGATGTCTTGCAGTAGATGTCGAGGCGCTCGCCGTGCGGCGCGACGCGGATGATCCGGCTGCCGCGGTACGGGGCGTTGCGCAGGGAGAGGCCGTTGCGGGCGGTGACGCGGCCCTCGTAGCGGCGGTCGGCGGAGTGGCCGTTGCTGCCGTTGGCGCCGTGGGCGCCGTTGCCGCCGTTTCCGCCGAAGCCGTTGCCTCCATCTCCGCCGAAGCCGTTTCCGTTGCCTCCGAAGCCGTTGTCGTCTCCGTGGTTTCCGTTGCCGCCGAAGTCGTTGCCGTTCCCGCGGTTGCCGTTGTCGTCTCCGCGGTTGCCGTTTCCGTGGCCTCCGAAGTCGTTGTCGTCTCCGCGGTTGCCGTTGTCGTTGCCGCGGTTGCCGTTGTCGTCTCCGCGGTTGCCGTTTCCGTGGCCTCCGAAGTCGTTGTCGTCTCCGCGGTTGCCGTTGTCGTTGCCGCGGTTGCCGTTGTCGTCTCCGCGGTTGCCGTTTCCGTGGCCTCCGAAGTCGTTGTCGTCTCCGCGGTTGCCGTTGTCGTTGCCGCGGTTGCCGTTGTCGTCTCCGCGGTTGCCGTTTCCGTGGCCTCCGAAGTCGTTGTCGTCTCCGCGGTTGCCGTTGTCGTTGCCGCGGTTGCCGTTGTCGTCTCCGCGGTTGCCGTTGCCGTTGCCGTTGCCGTGGCCGCCGAAGCCGTTCCCGTTCCCGTTTCCGTTCCCGCCGAAGCCGTTTCCGTTCCCGTTGCCGTGGCCGCCGAAGCCGTTCCCGTTCCCGTTTCCGTTCCCGCCGAAGCCGTTCCCGTTCCCGTTGCCGCCGAAGCCGTTCCCGTTCCCGTTGCCGCCGAAGCCGTTTCCGTTCCCGTTTCCGTTCCCGCCGAAGCCGTTCCCGTTTCCGTTCCCGCCGAAGCCGTTTCCGTTCCCGTTTCCGTTCCCGCCGAAGCCGTTCCCGTTCCCGTTCCCGTTCCCGTTCCCGTTCCCGTTCCCGTTCCCGCCGAAGCCGTTCCCGTTGCCGTTCCCGCCGAAGCCGTTCCCGTGGCCTCCGAAGCCGTTGTTATTGCCGAAGCCGTTGTTGTTGCCGTTTCCGCCGAAGCCGTTGCCGTGGCCTCCGAAGCCGTTGTTGTTGCCGTTGCCTCCGAAGCCGTTGCCTCCGAAGCCGTTGCCGTATCCGAAGCTGTTGATGCCTCCGATTACTCCGAAGCCTCCGTCGACACCGGTGAATCCGTTGGGGCTGACGCCTGCACCGAGGCTGGTGTCGCCACTTTCGCCTTTGCCGTCCCAGTCGCTGCTGTTGCCGCCCTGGTTGGTGTCCCACTCGTCGTCAGCGATGACAGGAGTCGTTCCGGCGACCGCGATGAGCGTGCCGGCGGCTAGAGCCATTCCGGTGCGGGTGAAGGTGGATCGCAGGGACATGGGGGGGCTCCTCCAATAAGTGTGCAAACCTGACTTATCGCCACATTAGGATCTGGTCAGGGCTGCGCGCAGGTCGCACTGCGCCATCGGGGACGCGCACGTGCTCAGAGTGCCCCGGGTGGCCCTTCACGGACGCTCTCTCCCGGCTCGCGCTGAGGGAGCGTCAAGGTCGCCACCGCGCCGTCCTCGGTAGCGCCCGCGAAGACCGGCCGCACGCCCGGCACCTCCACCTGGCCGAGCGCGTTCGTCAGTCCGTGCCGTGGCGCGGCTGGCTCCCTACTCCGCCAGCTCCTCCAGGAGGCGGGCCGTGGGCAGCCCGGCGCGCAGGTAGTCCACGAACAGCTCGTTGTGCAGGGCCCACGGTGAGCGACGACTCCGTATGAGCCGTATCGCCTCCTCGGTGGTGTGCCCCGCGAGGGCGAGCGCGTGCGCGACGACGAGTCCCGAGCGGTTGTAGCCGTGATAGCAGCGGACGAGGACCCGGCGCCCTTCCTCCAGCGCGTCGTCCGCGGCCCGCGCGAGACGGATCACGCCCGTCAGCTGCGTCCCGTCGAGGGGCCCGTCCGGGATCGGCCACACATGGTGTTCGACGCCCGGCGCGGGACCGTGCCCCGGCAGCCTCAGCAGCGTCAGGACCAGGTCGAACTCATCGCGTACGACGGCGAACTCCGGCTCTCCGGAACGCCCCGCGAACGCGTGCCCGCCCATCCACAGGCCGGGCACGATCTCGCTCCACGGGCTGTCGGGAGCCGGCACATCGGATTGCTTCCTACGGGTTCGCAACGGCGCCTCCAGCCGACTCCCCCAACTCCCACAACTCCTCACAAAGGTAACCGGCTTCTTGCCCCTGGAGCACCCCTCCTGTTCCCATGGTCATGGGGTGATGGTGCATGAATGGACTGCGCGTCATACCGACCTGGCGGCACGGTCAGGAGCGGCTGTACGTCTGCCTGACGGACGGGAGGAACGTCGCCTGGTACGACCGTGAGGCGGCCCGGGTCAACCTGCTCAGCGAGGACCGGCGGGAGGACGTGCTCGACGCGCTCGGCCCCTTTCTGACCGGTCCGGTGACGGTGGGGCCCCCACCGGTCCCGACCCCCGCTGAGCTGGCCCGTCTGACCCTCCACCCGGACGACGACCTCGCGCCGAACCGGCCCGGCGAGGCGCTGGTGATCGCCCTCGACCGCGACCCGGGCCCGGCGCGTCGGCTGCGGCCCGATCCGCGGCGGCGGGCGTTGGCCGCCGAGCAGGCCGTCGGTGAAGCGCTCGATCGGCTGGAGGGCGCGGGGTGGCACACCCTGCACTCGGTTCCGCTGCCCGGCGGTGACCGGATCCACCACCTTGTCGTCGGGCCCGGCGGGCTCTTCTGCGTCCGGGCGCTGTACGCCCGTAAGCAGAGGGTTCTCGTTGCCGATCCCATGGTGACGGTCGGCCGGCGTGAGCCGTCGCCGCTGCTTCGCCGGGTGCGGGCCGATGCCGATCGGGCCGCGTACGCGCTGACCGCGGAGGTTCGTCCCCTCCTTGCCGCGGCGGGTGCCGCGGAGCTGGATGTCTTGGGGCCACTTCGCGATGTCCGTGTCCTCCTCGACGCGGATCTGTCGTCGCTGGCTCGGCTGGGTGGGGTTCTGAAGCCGGGGGATGTGGAGGCGCTGCACGCGATGGCCCGGGACCGGCACACGTGGCTGAAGGCGTGAGGTTCCTCGCCCCCGCCAGGGGCGCTGCGCCCCCTGGACCCCCGCCTTCGCCCGAAGGGCTCGTCCTCAAACGCCGGACGGGCTGGATATCCCGGCCGGGGCTTGATTTTTCAGCCCGTCCGGCGTTTGAGGACGAGGCCGTTCAGGCGAAACGGGGTGTGGGGGCGGAGCCCCCAGGGGACGGGACGGGCAGGGGCGGCGGGGGCGAGAAACCGGGCGCGGCGCCGCTGTCCCACTGGCCTATGCTCGGCGGAAGGCCGGATTCGGACTTGTTCAAAGGACGTGACAACATGCCGTCATGTCCTCCGCACTGACCGATCTCTCCCCTCACCCGATCGTGCAGGCCCCCATGGCGGGCGGCGTCTCCGTACCGGATCTCGCCGCCGCCGTGTCCGAGGCCGGCGGGCTCGGGTTCCTTGCCGCCGGGTACAAGACCGCCGACGGCATGTACCAGGAGATCAAGCAGCTGCGCGGGCTGACGGGCCGCCCTTTCGGGGTCAACCTGTTCATGCCGCAGCCGGAGTACGCGGACCCGGCCGCCGTCGAGGTGTACGCGAACCAGCTCGCCGGTGAGGCCGCCTGGTACGAGACGGAACTCGGGGAGCCGGACTGCGGCCGGGACGACGGCTACGAGGCCAAGCTCGCGGTCCTCCTCGACAATCCGGTCGCGGTGGTCTCCTTCCACTTCGGCTGCCCCAGCCGAGACGTCCTGGACTCCCTCGCCCGCGCCGGCACGCTCACCCTGGTCACCGCGACCACGGCCGAGGAGGCCCTGGCCGTGCAGCGGGCGGGCGCCGCCGCGGTCGTCGTGCAGGGCGTGGAGGCGGGCGGCCACCAGGGCACCCACCGTGACAACCCGGAGACGGACGGCACCGGCATAGGACTGCTCTCGCTGATCGCGCAGGTGCGCGAGACCGTGGAGATCCCGATCGTCGCGGCCGGGGGCATCATGCGCGGCAGCCAGATCGCCGCCGCGCTCGCGGCGGGTGCGAACGCGGCACAGCTCGGCACGGCGTTCGTCGCCACCCCCGAGTCCGGCGCGAACGCCGTGCACAAGCAGGCGCTGACCAACCCCCTGTTCGTACGGACGGAGCTGACCCGGGCGTTCTCCGGACGCCCGGCGCGCGGCTTGGTCAACCGGTTCCTGCGCGAGCACGGGCCGTACGCGCCCGCCGCGTACCCCGAGGTCCACCACCTCACCTCCCCGCTGCGCAAGGCGGCGGCGAAGGCGGGCGACGCGCAGGGCATGGCGCTGTGGGCGGGACAGGGGCACCGGATGGCGCGCGAACTGCCCGCGGGGCAGCTGGTGGAGGTGCTGTGCGCCGAACTGGACGCCGCCAGGGCAGCGTGGTGCGCGCCCGAGGAAGAGGGAGGTGCGGTCCGATGACGGCACCGGTGTTCGTGCTCGATCCCCTGGAACTCCCGGATTTCTGCGGCGGGGAGTTTGTCCTCGACGGCCCCGAGGGGCGTCACGCCGTGTCCGTGAAGCGGCTGCGGCCCGGTGAGGACGTGATCCTCACGGACGGGCGGGGCCACTGGATGCAAGGTGTGGTGAAGGCCGCCGAGGGCAAGGACCGCCTGGTGGTGATGGACCTGGAGAGTGTGCACGAGGAGCCTCCCCAGTCCCCTCGTATCACCGTCGTCCAGGCCCTCCCCAAGGGCGACCGGGGCGAGTTGGCCGTCGAGACGATGACCGAGACCGGCGTCGACGCGATCGTCCCCTGGGCCGCCTCCCGCTGTATCACCCAGTGGAAGGGCGAGCGTGGCTTGAAGGGGCTCGCGAAGTGGCGGGCGACCGCGCGGGAAGCGGGTAAGCAGTCGCGCCGGGTCCGCTTCCCGGAGATCGCGGACGCGGCAACGACCAAGCAGGTTGCCGCACTTCTCGCCACAGCCGATTTCGCGGCGGTGCTGCACGAGGACCGCGAGTACGGCAGCGAGCCGCTCGCCACCGCCGAACTGCCCACCTCCGGGGAGATCGTGCTGGTCGTGGGCCCCGAAGGAGGCGTCGCTCCGGAGGAGCTGGCGCTCTTCGCGGAGGCGGGCGCGAAGGCGTACCGGCTGGGGCGCAGCGTGCTGCGTACCTCGACCGCCGGGACCGCGGCGACCGCGCTGCTGCTGGGACGCACGGGCCGCTGGTCGTAACGTCGGTCACGCGCGTACGCGGGTGACAGTAGCCCGTACGGGGTCTACCGCGACGCGCGGGACAGTGGCACTCTGCCGTCTATGGGGGCATTGATGCGTATACGGCGACGGGTGACGGGTCGTCGGGGACCGGTGCTGGCCGGGCTCGCGGTGGTGACCGTCCTCGGGGTGTCGGCGTGCCAGCCCGGGGACGCGCTGAGCGTCGGCGCGGTGGCGAACACGACGGATCAGGTCGGGACCGAGGAGCTGGAGCGGCAGCACGTCGACGTGCAGTACCTGAGCTGTACCGGGTCGTACAGCGGGGGCAACAAGGCGTACACCCCGGGCCGCACGCCGTCGTCCTCCACGCCGTCCGTGGTGGAGGTGGACTGTCGCGGGCAGACCACCGACCGGCGGGAGATCACCATCACGGGGAAGGTCACCCGCGCGGTCGAGGGCAAGTGCGTACGCGGCGAGCTGACCGCCAAGGTCGGCGGCAAGGAGTGGTTCCACGTGAGCGGGCTGGGCAACTGCAACGCCACGAGTACGCCCACGTACACGCCGCCCACCTACGGGAAGCCCTCCGACGACGGGCCGGGACCCACGGTCACCGTCACCGTGACGAAGAGCATCTGGTGCAAGGGCGATCCGACCTGCTGGCCCTCCCAAGGCAAGTGACATGGGGATCAAGTGATCCAAACCCCTTTCAGGGGAAGCTGTCCCTGCATAGGGTGATCGGGTGACACAGTCTGCGCCGTCCGTATCGTCCGCGCCGTCCGTATCGTCCGCGCCCCCCGCGTATCTCCGGTTCCCGGACCTGCGCGGTGATCTGGTCGCCTTCACCGCCGAGGACGACATCTGGGTCGCGCCCCTCGAAGGCGGCGGCCGCGCCTGGCGGGTCAGCGCCGACAACGTCCCGGTGAACCACCCGCGCATCTCCCCGGACGGCGAGACCGTCGCCTGGACCTCCACCCGCGACGGCGCCCCCGAGGTGCACGCCGCCCCGCTGGCCGGCGGACCGTCCACCCGCCTGACGTACTGGGGGAGTTCACGCACCCAGGTGCGCGGCTGGACCCCCGACGGGCAGGTGCTCGCCCTCAGTACACAGGGCCAGGCCAGCCTGCGGCGCAGCTGGGCCAGGGCCGTGCCGCTCGACGGCGGTCCCGCGACCACCCTGCCGTACGGGCCGGTCGGCGACGTCGCCCACGGCGGCCCGGGTGTGCTGCTGCTCTCCGCTCCCATGGGGCGCGAGGCCGCCTGGTGGAAGCGGTACCGCGGCGGTACGGCGGGCAAGCTGTGGATCGACCGGGAGGGGGACGGGGAGTTCGTACGGCTGCACGAGGAGCTCGACGGGAATCTGGAGTACCCCTTGTGGGTGGGGATGGGGGTCCCCCCTGTTCGAGCGGAGCCGAGAACTTGGGGGAGGGTCGCTTTCCTGTCCGATCACGAAGGGGTCGGGGCCCTCTACTCCTCCCTCGCCGACGGGTCCGATCTGCGGCGGCACACGCCTGTCGACGGTTTCTACGCCCGGCACGCGGCGACCGACGGCACCCGGGTCGTGTACGCGTCCGCCGGTGAACTGTGGCTGCTCGACGACCTGGACGGCGCCGAGCCGCGGCGGCTCGACATCCGGCTCGCCGGACAGCGCGTCGATCAGCAGCCGCACCTCGTGAGCGCGTCTCGCTGGTTCTCGGCCGCCGCGCCCGACCACACCGGACGCGGCAGCGCGCTCTCCGTCCGCGGCGCCGTCCACTGGGTCACCCACCGCTCCGGCCCCGCCCGCGCGCTCGCCGCCCGGCCCGGCGTACGCGCCCGGCTGCCCCGGACCTTCCGGGTGGAGGGCGAGGAGTACGTGGTGTGGGTGACGGACGCGGCCGGTGACGACGCGTTGGAGTTCGCCCCGGCGACCGGGGTGGCGCCCGGAGCGACCCCGCGCCGGCTCGCCGCCGGGCAGCTCGGGCGCGTCCTCGGCCT
This sequence comes from Streptomyces sp. SD15, assembly GCF_054462255.1. Classification (NCBI taxonomy): domain Bacteria; kingdom Bacillati; phylum Actinomycetota; class Actinomycetes; order Kitasatosporales; family Streptomycetaceae; genus Streptomyces; species Streptomyces sp. SD15. The sequence goes on from NZ_JBTLMO010000010.1 coordinate 58,367, forward strand.
GGCGATGGCGCCCGACGGCAGCCGCGCCGCCGTCGCCTCGCACGACGGGCGGGTGCTGCTCGTCGAGCGGGAGACCGGAGAGGTACGGGAGGTCGACCGCAGTGCGGACGGCGACGTCACCGGGCTCGTCTTCTCACCGGACTCGGCCTGGCTCGCCTGGTCGCACCCCGGCCCGCGCCCGCTGCGTCAGCTCAAGCTCGCCAACACCGCCGACCTGTCGGTGACCGAGGCGACGCCGCTCCGGTTCCGCGACTACGCGCCCGCGTTCACCCTCGACGGCAAGCACCTCGCCTTCCTCTCGGCGCGCTCCTTCGACCCCGTCTACGACGAACACGTCTTCGACCTCGCGTTCGTCGGGGGCTCCCGGCCGCATCTGATCACGCTGGCCGCGACCACCCCGTCCCCCTTCGGACCGCAGCGTCACGGCCGCCCCTTCGAAACACCCGACAAGGACGAGACACCCGACAGCGAGGGCGCCCCCACGACCCGGATCGACCTCGACGGACTCGGCGACCGGATCGTTCCGTTCCCCGTCGAGGCCGCCCGCTACTCGACCCTGCGGGCCGCCAAGGACGGCCTGCTGTGGCTGCGGCACCCGGTGCGCGGTGTGCTCGGCGCCTCCCGCGCCACCCCGGACGACCCCGACCCCAAGACCGAGCTGGAGCGCTACGACCTCGCCCAGCAGCGCATCGAGCACCTCGCCGCCGACGCCGACCACTTCGCCGTCACCGGCGACGGCAAGCGGGTGCTGCTGTGGACCGACGGCAAGCTCAAGGTCGTACCGAGCGACCGTCGCGCCTCGAACGACGACGAGAGCGACACGAACATCACCGTCGATCTGTCGCGGGTGCGGCAGACCGTCGACCCGGCCGCCGAGTGGCGGCAGATGTTCGACGAGACCGGCCGCCTCATGCGGGACAACTTCTGGCGGCCCGACCTGGGCGGGGTCGACTGGGACGGCGTACTCGACCGCTACCGCCCGATCCTTGACCGGATCGCCACCCACGACGACCTGGTGGACCTGTTGTGGGAGGTGCAGGGCGAGCTCGGGACCTCTCACGCCTACGTCACTCCACGCGGCGGATGGGGCGGCGGCGACCGGGGACAGGGACTGCTCGGCGCGGACATCTCCCGGTACGAGGACGGCAGTTGGCGCATCGACCGGATCCTCCCGTCGGAGACCTCCGACCCGGAGGCGCGGGCACCGCTCGCCGCACCCGGGGTCGCGGTGCGCGCCGGGGACGCGATCCTCGCGATCGCCGGGCAGCCGGTGGACCCGGTGGCCGGGCCCGGGCCGCTGCTCGTCGGCACGGCGGGCAAGCCGGTCGAGCTGACCGTCTCACCCTCGGGAGGCGGCGATCCGCGTCACGCGGTCGTGGTGCCCCTCGCCGACGAGGAGCCGCTGCGCTACCACGCGTGGGTCGCGGACCGGCGTGCCTACGTTCACGAGAAGTCCGGGGGCAGGCTGGGATACCTGCATGTGCCGGACATGGTCGGCTCCGGATGGGCCCAGCTCCACCGCGACCTGCGCATCGAGGTGTCCCGGGAGGGACTCGTCGTGGACGTCCGGGAGAACCGCGGCGGGCACACCTCTCAGCTGGTCGTCGAGAAGCTTGCGCGCAAGATCGTGGGCTGGGACCTGCCGCGCGGGATGCGGCCGTACAGCTACCCGGAGGACGCGCCGCGCGGCCCGGTCGTCGCCGTCGCCAACGAGTTCTCCGGTTCGGACGGCGACATCGTCAACGCGGCGATCAAGGCGCTGGGCATCGGGCCGGTGGTCGGTACCCGTACGTGGGGCGGTGTGATCGGCATCGACAGCCGCTACCGGCTCGTCGACGGCACGCTCGTCACCCAGCCCAAGTACGCGTTCTGGCTGGAGGGTTACGAGTGGGGCGTGGAGAACCACGGCGTCGATCCGGACGTCGAGGTCGTCCAGGCCCCGCAGGACTACGCGGCCGGCCGCGACGCGCAGCTGGACGAGGCGATCCGGATCGCGCTGGCCGCGCTCACGGACCACCCGGCGAAGACGCCGCCGTCGTTGCCGGAGCCGCGGTGACCGCTCCTGGTGCGGTCCCGGTCCGTCCCCTCGCGCGGTAGGGGCCGATACGATGCGGGCGTAATGATCGGCAGGCCCGAGGAGGCATACGCATGGCACAGGAGGCGTCCCCGAGGCGACAAGAGGGCGGCGAACCGCAGGACGACTGCTTGTTCTGCAAGATCGTCGCGGGGCACATTCCGGCGACCGTCGTCCGGGAGAGCGAGACGACCGTCGCCTTCCGCGACATAAACCCCCAGGCGCCCACCCACATCCTGGTCATCCCCAAGGTGCACCACCGGGACGCGGCGTCCCTGGCGATCGCCGAGCCCCAGATCGCGGCGGACCTCCTGCGCGAGGCCGGCGAGGTCGCGGGCGAGGAGAAGCTCGAGAGCTACCGGGTCGTGTTCAACACCGGCAGCGGCGCGGGCCAGACCGTCTTCCACGCGCACGCGCACCTGCTGGGTGGCCGCGGCATGCACTGGCCTCCGGGGTAACCGACCTTGTCCGTACGTGAATTGGTGGTCCTCGGTACCGCCAGCCAGGTCCCGACCCGGCACCGCAACCACAACGGCTATCTGCTGCGCTGGGACGGGGAGGGCCTGCTCTTCGACCCCGGCGAGGGCACCCAGCGGCAGATGCTGCGCGCCGGGGTCGCCGCGCACGACCTGCACCGGATCTGCGTCACCCACTTCCACGGCGACCACTCGCTCGGACTCGCCGGGGTCATCCAGCGCATCAACCTCGACCGTGTGCCGCACGGGGTCACCGCGCACTATCCCCGCTCCGGGCAGCGCTTCTTCGACCGGCTGCGATACGCGACCGCCTACCGCGAGACCGTCGCGCTGACCGAGGCGCCGGTCGAGGTGGACGGGGTGCTCGCCACCACCCCGTCGTACACCTTGGAGGCCCGGCGGCTGTCCCACCCCGTCGAGTCGTTCGGGTACCGCCTGATCGAGCCGGACGGACGGCGCATACTGCCGGAGCGGCTCGCGGAGCGCGGGATCAAGGGACCGGACGTCGGGCGGATCCAGCGGGAGGGCGCGCTGGGCGACGTCTCCCTCGACGACGTGAGCGAGCTCCGGCGCGGGCAACGGTTCGCGTTCGTCATGGACACGCGGCTGTGTGACGGGGCGTACGCGCTCGCCGAAGGGTGCGACCTGCTCGTCATCGAGTCGACGTTCCTGGACGGGGATCGGCAACTCGCCGAGGATCACGGTCATTTGACGGCCGGCCAGGCGGGGCGGGTGGCGAGGGACGCGGGCGTACGGCATCTCGTGCTCACCCACTTCAGTCAGCGGTACTCCGAGCCGGACGAGTTCGAGCGGCAGGCCCGGGCCGCCGGGTTCGAGGGGGAGCTGACCGTGGCGCACGATCTGGTGCGGGTGCCGGTGCCCAAGCGACGGTGACGTGATCCCCGTGCCCTTTCCGAAACGTCGGCGCATCGGCCGTACCATGCTCTGATGCCCCTCCCCAAAGCAGAACTGCACCTCCACATCGAAGGCACCCTCGAACCCGAGCTGGCCTTCGAGCTCGCCGCTCGCAACGGTGTCACGCTGCCGTACGCGGACACCGAGGAGCTGCGCAAGGCGTATCTCTTCGACGACCTCCAGTCGTTCCTGAACCTGTACTACGAGCTCATGGCCGTCCTGCGGACGGAGCAGGACTTCGCCGACCTGGCCGACGCGTATCTCGCGCGGGCCGCCGCCCAGGGCGTGCGGCACGCGGAGATCTTCTTCGATCCGCAGGCGCACCTCGCGCGCGGTGTGGCCATGGGGACGGTCGTCGAGGGGCTGTCCCGCGCGCTCTCCCACAGCGAGGAGACCCACGGCGTCTCCACCCAGCTGATCATGTGCTTCCTGCGCGACGAGTCCGCCGAGTCGGCCATGGAGACGCTGGAGGCGGCGAGGCCGTACCTCGACCGGATCGTCGGCATCGGCCTCGACTCCGCCGAGGTCGGGCATCCGCCGGTCAAGTTCCGCGAGGTGTACGAGGCCGCCGCCGCGCTCGGGCTGCGGCGTGTCGCGCACGCGGGCGAGGAGGGGCCGCCGGCGTACATCACCGAGGCGCTGGACGTCCTCGGCGTCGAGCGCATCGACCACGGGCTGCGCTGCATGGAGGACCCGGAGCTGGTCCAGCGGCTGGTACGGGACCGGGTGCCGCTGACACTCTGCCCGCTGTCGAACGTACGACTGCGCGCCGTCGACGTCCTGGAGGACCACCCGCTGCCCGCGATGCTGGACGCCGGGCTGCTGTGCACCGTCAACTCCGACGACCCCGCGTACTTCGGGGGCTACGTCGGCGACACCTTCCACGCCGTCCACGAGGCGCTCGGCCTCGACCGGGAGCGGCTGCGGGAGCTGGCGCGCAACTCGTTCGTGGCGTCCTTCCTGGAGCACGACGAGGAGCGGCGGGCGCGGTACATCGCCGAGGTCGAGGCGTACGAGTTCGACTGACCGTCAGGTGGTTCCGGGCCCCGGCGCGGCTGCTGTGGCTGACTGCCGGGGTCCCGCCGTGTCGTACGCCGTCCGCCGGGCGGGCACGGCCTCCAACGGGATCTCCACGACCTGCTGTTCGCGTGGTGTGCCGTGTCTGCCGCGCAGCGCCACCGCCGTCATCGGGACGGTGATCAGGAGCAGGCCGAGCGCCAGGATCACGCCCATCGCCGGGTAGCCCGCCCGCGCGGCGAGCAGACTGCCCGTGAGCGGGCCGCACGCCGTGCCGAGCGAGGAGGCGGAGCCGACCAGGACCGCCCACCGTCCGCGCCGGTCCAGGGACGCGGCGAGGCCGATGACGTAGGAGAGCACGACCGGGTAGAGGGTGTTCCAGGCGATCTCGCCGCTCGCGAAGGACGCCAGGTCGTCGGCGGCGGCGCTGAGCGCGATGCAGCCGGCGATCAGGGCCGTGCCTGCCCCGATGGGCAGCGCGAGGCCGAGACGCGGGCCGAGCGCGCCCGCAGCGACCACCCCCAGCAGCCCGGCGCCGAGCGCCGCCGCGAAGACCGCGCCGACGGTCACCTCCGTCAGTCCTGCCTGGGTCAGGCCGATACGGCCGCTGACACCCCACAGCGAGTTCTGGGCGAGGGACCAGAAGAACATGGCGGCGGCGAGGACGAGGCCGGAACGGGCGTGCGGGAGGGGAGTCGCGGCGCGCGACGTCCGGGCGGGGTGGGTGGGTGTGTGGGCGGGGTGCGGGGGTGTGTGGGCCGGGAGGTGCCGGGTCACGGACAGGACGAGCAGCGCGGTGACGGCGATCGCGGCGAGCGGCTGGCCGTGGCCCGGGCCCAGGTGGGGGATCGTCAGATACAGCGCGCCGGCGAGGGCGGAGACGCCCAGCAGACCCTGGGTGGTGGTGCGGTGGGGGTCGCGCTGGGCGGCGATTCCGGTGGCGGCGACGGTGGTGGCCGCGCCGGAGCCGAGGCCGCCGACGATCGCACCGGCGACGACCAGCGGGATGGTGGTGGTGAGGGCGGCGGTGCCGTAGCCGGCGGCCGCGAGGAGCAGCCCCGTACGGGCGAGCCCGCGGGGGCCGAACCGGTCCACACGGGAGGCGAGCACGAAGCCTGCCGTCGCCGAACTCAGCAACAGGGCACTGCCGAGGGAACCGGACTGGGTGGCGGAGAGAGGCAGCCCCGCGTTCAGCCTGCCGACGGTGGTCGGGAGGAGGTACGGGGCGAGGTACCCGGCCGTGAAAAGGGCGACGAGGGGCCAGGCAGGGGTGGGGCGGGCAGACACGGGCGTTCCCAGGGCATGCGAAAGAAGCGGCTCGGAAAGGGGATTGGGCGGCTGTCGACGGACAGGAACGCGCGGGCAATTTGTATCAAGCGGGTGGGGGCGCGAAGAAGGTGGGGTGGCGTGACGTGGGTCACGTTCTGTTTGGGGTGGGGGAGGCGGGGTAGACAAGGCGATTTCACTACCCGCTCAAGGCGGATGCGACAGGTGCCTCCGGCGTGACCGGCGTCGTCCGGGGAGTCGTTTGGTGCAGACTGTCCTGCATCCGCACCACGTCAGGGAGCGCACCGTGATCCCGTCCAACGGAGAGCGACCGTACCGCCACGCCCACGTCGACCCGCTCGCCGGGCTGCGCTCTCCCGCGGACCCGCCCTGGGACGTCTACCTCACGGGCACCGTCTTCCTCGACATCATCTTCACCGGGCTCGACTCCGCCCCGGTGCGCGGAACCGAGTCCTGGGCGCGCGGGATGGGGTCGAGCCCCGGCGGCGTGGCGAACATGGCGACGGCACTGGCCCGGCTGGGTCTGAAGACCTCCCTGGCGGCGGCCTTCGGGGACGACCACTACGGGGAGTACTGCTGGGATGCCCTGGAGCAGGGCGAGGGCATCGACCTCACCACGTCGCGCACCGTGCCCGGCTGGCATTCGCCCGTCACCGTGTCGATGGCGTACGAGGGCGAGCGGACGATGGTCAGCCACGGGCACGAGCCGCCGCCGGAGGAACCCGCGCCGGAACACGCCCCACGCGCGCGTGCCGCCGTCGCCTCGCTGACACCCGGCACGCGCGCGCACTGGATCGCCGAGTCCGCGCGCGCGGGCACCCGGATCTTCGCGGACGTCGGCTGGGACGACACCGGCCGCTGGGACCTGGCCGGGCTCGCCGACCTCGAACACTGCGAGGCGTTCCTGCCGAACGCGGAGGAGGCGATGCGGTACACCGGGGCCGACTGCCCCCGGACCGCGGCGCACGCGCTGACCGAGTATGTTCCGCTGGCCGTCGTCACCCTCGGCTCCGAGGGCGCCTACGCGGTGGACCGCCGCACCGGGGAGAGCGCCGAGGTCCCGGCCATCGCCGTCGAGGCCCTCGACCCCACCGGTGCCGGTGACGTCTTCGTCGCGGGCTTCGTCATGGGCACCCTCGCCGACTGGCCTCTCGCCGACCGCCTGGCCTTCGCCGGCCTCACCGCCGCCCTCTCCGTCCAGGAGTTCGGCGGCTCCCTGTCGGCCCCCGGCTGGTCGGAGATCGCGGCCTGGTGGCGCCGGGTGCAGTCCGTCGACGACCAGGATCCGACGGCGCTGCGCCGGTACGCGTTCCTGGAGGGTCTGCTGCCGGAGGTGACGCGGCCGTGGCCGCTGCGGCGGGCGGTGCCGACGATCGGCTTCGGACGCTCCGCGTGAGGTTCCGGGGTTCCGCGTGAGGTTCCGCGTGGGGTGAGGAAAAGCCCTACGGCTCTGTCAGTGCGGCGACGTACTCTTGGAATCGCAAGGCTGCCCCCGTGGCAAGCGTGCCGATCGAGGAGGAAAAGCAGGCCTACAGAGCCGGCCCATGACTCAGACACCCACAGCTCACGACCCCGCTCAGGGGCAGGCACGAGCGCATTTCACCGTTCCGGCCAAGCACCCCATGGTGACCGTGCTGGGATCCGGAGACGCGCTTCTGCGCGTGATCGAAAAGGCCTTCCCGGCGGCCGACATCCATGTCCGGGGCAATGAGATCAGTGCGGTCGGCGACGCCGGTGAAGTAGCCCTCGTCCAGCGACTGTTCGACGAGATGATGCTGGTGCTCCGCACCGGGCAGCCGATGACGGAGGACGCAGTGGAACGCTCGATCGCCATGCTCCGGGCGAGCGAGAACGGGGAGGGCGACGGCCAGGAAACCCCTGCCGAAGTGCTCACGCAGAACATCCTGTCCTCGCGCGGCCGCACCATCCGACCCAAGACGCTCAACCAGAAGCGGTACGTCGACGCCATCGACAAGCACACCATCGTCTTCGGCATCGGCCCCGCGGGCACCGGCAAGACCTACCTGGCCATGGCCAAGGCGGTCCAGGCCCTCCAGTCCAAGCAGGTCAACCGCATCATCCTGACCCGCCCGGCGGTGGAGGCGGGCGAGCGGCTGGGATTCCTCCCGGGCACGCTGTACGAGAAGATCGACCCGTACCTGCGCCCGCTGTACGACGCGCTGCACGACATGCTCGACCCCGACTCGATCCCCAGACTGATGGCAGCGGGGACGATCGAGGTCGCGCCGCTCGCCTATATGCGGGGCCGTACGCTCAATGACGCCTTCATCATCCTGGACGAGGCGCAGAACACGAGCGCCGAGCAGATGAAGATGTTCCTCACCCGCCTCGGCTTCGATTCGAAGATCGTGGTCACGGGTGACGTGACGCAGGTCGACCTGCCGAACGGGACGAAGTCGGGTCTGCGGCAGGTCCAGGACATCCTGGAGGGCCTCGACGACGTCCACTTCTCGCGGCTCACGTCCCACGATGTCGTACGGCACAAGCTGGTCGGCCGTATCGTCGACGCGTACGAGAAGTACGACAGCGAGAACGGCACCGAGAACGGCTCCCACAAGGGTCGCGGTCACAGAGGGAAGTAGACAGAACAGCGCCATGTCGATCGACGTCAACAACGAGTCCGGAACCGAGGTCGACGAGCAGGCGATCCTCGACATCGCCCGCTACGCGCTCGCGCGGATGCGCATCCACCCGCTCTCCGAACTCTCGGTGATCGTCGTGGACGCCGACGCCATGGAGCAGCTGCACATCCAGTGGATGGACCTGCCCGGCCCGACGGATGTCATGTCCTTTCCCATGGATGAGCTGCGGCCGCCGTCCAAGGACGACGACGAGCCGCCGCAGGGCCTCCTCGGTGACATTGTGCTCTGCCCCGACGTCGCCGAGCGGCAGGGCAAGGAAGCTCCGACGCAGCACTCCATGGACGAGGAGCTCCAGCTCCTCACCGTCCATGGAGTGCTGCACCTGCTCGGCTACGACCACGAGGAGCCGGACGAGAAGGCCGAGATGTTCGGCCTTCAGGCGGCCATCGTGGACGGCTGGCGCGAGGAGAAGGGCATGACGGGTCCCTCGCCGGCCCCGACCGTGTCATGAGTCCTCAACTCGTCCTCGGCGCCGTCCTGCTGGTCGTCGTCGCCTGGCTCGCCGCCTGCGCGGAGGCGGGCCTCGCGCGCGTCTCCAGCTTCCGCGCCGAGGAGGCCGTACGGTCCGGGCGGCGCGGCAGCGCCAAGCTCGCGCAGGTCGCCGCCGACCCGACCCGCTATCTGAACGTGGCGCTGCTCGTGCGCGTGGCCTGCGAGATGGCCGCCGCCTCGCTCGTCACGTACGCCTGTCTGAAGGAGTTCGACGAGACCTGGGAGGCGCTGGCCATCGCCATCGGGGTCATGGTCCTCGTCTCCTACGTCGCGGTGGGCGTCTCGCCGCGCACCATCGGCCGCCAGCACCCGCTGAACACGGCGACGGTGGCGGCGTACGTCCTGCTGCCGCTGGCGCGGATCATGGGACCCATCCCGCCCCTGCTCATCCTCATCGGCAACGCGCTGACGCCCGGCAAGGGCTTCAGGCGCGGCCCGTTCGCCTCCGAGGCCGAGCTGCGCGCGATGGTCGACCTCGCCGAGAAGGAGTCCCTCATCGAGGACGACGAGCGCCGTATGGTGCACTCCGTCTTCGAGCTGGGCGACACCCTCGTACGCGAGGTGATGGTGCCGAGGACCGACCTCGTCGTCATCGAGCGGTACAAGACCATCCGGCAGGCCCTCACCCTGGCCCTGCGCTCGGGCTTCTCGCGCATACCCGTCACCGGGGAGAGCGAGGACGACATCGTCGGGATGGTGTATCTGAAGGACCTGGCCCGCAAGACGCACATCAGCCGCGACGCCGAGTCCGAGCTGGTGTCGACGGCCATGCGGCCCGCCACCTTCGTGCCCGACACCAAGAACGCGGGTGATCTGCTGCGCGAGATGCAGCAGGAGCGCAACCACGTCGCCGTCGTCATCGACGAGTACGGCGGCACGGCCGGCATCGTCACCATCGAGGACATCCTCGAGGAGATCGTCGGCGAGATCACCGACGAGTACGACCGCGAGCTGCCGCCCGTCCAGGAGCTCGGCGACGACCGCTACCGCGTCACCGCCCGCCTCGACATCGGCGACCTCGGCGAGCTGTACGGCTTCGAGGCGTACGACGACGAGGACGTGGAGACCGTCGGCGGGCTGCTCGCCAAGGCGCTAGGGCGGGTGCCGATCGCCGGGGCCTCCTCGGTGGTCGAGCTGCCCGACGGACGGGAACTGCGGCTGACCGCGGAGGCCGCCGCCGGGCGCCGGAACAAGATCGTCACGGTGCTCGTCGAGCCGGTCGGCCCCGCGGATCCGCCCGATGAGGAGAAGCCGGATTGACCCCGAAGCAGCTGCGCGCGTTCTGTCTGTCCTTCAACGCGGCCGTCGAGGACTTTCCCTTCAGCCCGGAGATCTCGGTCTTCAAGGTGGTCGGCAAGCTCTTCGCGCTGACCTGGCTGGACGCGCGTCCGCTGACGGTCAACCTGAAGTGCGACCCGCAGGACGCGGTCCGGCTGCGCGGCGAGTACCCGGGTCTGATCATCCCCGGCTACCACATGAACAAGCGGCACTGGAACACGGTGACGGTCGACGGCGAACTCCCGGACCGCCTGGTCCGGGAGCTCATCGAGGACTCGTACGATCTCGTCGTCGCCGGGCTACCGAAGGCCGAGCGGCTCCGGCTCGACCGGCCCTGATTCCTCGACCGGCCCTGAGCCGCGCTTACGGAGTCCCACGCCGACCAGCACCGCCGCCGCCAGGACGATCCCGTTGCCGGACAGCGCCGGGGACTTCGTATGCTCAGGGCATGACCGACAGCAGCGCGCTTGATTCCGAGGACCGCAAGATCGTCACCCTGGCCCGTTCCGCGCGGGCCCGCAACGCTGTGCCCGAGGGGGCGGCCGTGCGGGACGAGACGGGGCGTACGTATGTCGCCGGGACGGTGGATCTTCCGTCGCTGCGGCTGAGTGCGTTGCAGACCGCGGTGGCGATGGCGGTGGCTTCGGGGGCGAAGTCCTTGGAGGCCGCGGCGGTGGTGTCCGAGGCGGAGGACGCGTCCGCGGAGGACCGTGCGGCGGTACGGGATCTTGGTGGGCCTGAGACGCCGGTGCTGGTGGCGGGGCCCGACGGGACGGTGCGGGGCGTCGTCACTGCGGGCTGAAGGGTTTTCGCCCCCGCCGCCCCTACCTTCGCCCGAGCTCTCGGCTTCGCTCGAGCAGGAGGGACCCCTATCATCCGTACCTGGGGGCTCCGCCCCCAGACCCCCGTTCGGCCTGAACGGCCTCGTCCTCGAACGCCGGACGGGCTGGAGGGTGTCGGCCGGGGCCCGGGGGCAGGGCTGTCGTCAGTTTGACATCCTCCCCCTCTTAAAAGAGGGGGATTCCAACCCAGGTGGGTTGAGGTTCACGGACGCTCGGACGGCCGGTGGCCGCTGTCGTCCCTCCGGCACCGGCTGAGCGCCGGGGGCGGGGAATCCCGCCCTGTCCTGCCGCGACATTCATTGCTGCGTTCTCATCGGCGTTGCAGGTGAACCCGCAGGACACGCAGACGAACTCGGCTTGGCTCTTGCGCGAGTTCTTCTCGATCCAACCGCACGCACTGCACCGTAAAGACGTGAAGGGTGCGGGTACGTCCTCGACCCGTCCGGGGGCCTTGTGCCCGGTGCGCTGCCGAAGCAGACCCCAGCCCTGGGCGAGGATCGCCCGGTTCAGCCCGGCCTTCTGGCGCACCTTCTTGCCGGGCTGTCCGACCGTCCCCTTGGCGGAGGCGGTCATGTTCTTGATGTCCAGCTTCTCGAACCGCACCAGGTCATAGCTGCGGGCAAGCATCGTCGAGGTCTTCTCGCACCAGTCCTTGCGCCGGTCGGCTTCACGGGCCTTGAGCCTGGCGATCGTGGCGTACTCGGCGGACTTCTGCTTGCTGCCCTTCGGGGCGCGGGCGGCGCGGCGCTGGTGCTTGCGGATCTGCGCGCGCTCCCTGGTCGTGAGCTGCGGGCAGTTCAGTTTCCGGCCGTCCGACAGTGCGGCGGTGATCTTCACGCCCCGGTCGATCCCGATGACCTCGCCCGTACCGGGCGCGTCAACCGGTTCGGGGATGACCGCGAACGCGATGTGCCACTGGCCATTGCGGAAGGTGACCCGGAACGACTTCGCGCTCGGCAGCCCGGAACGAGTGAGACGCAAGCGCACCCAGCCGCAGCCGGGCACCTTCACCTGAGCCCAACGCCGGTTGAGCTTGTGCACCACCACCGACCGGCCCATGACCTGCTTGCCGGTCTTCGCGTTCAGCTTCGCGCTGCCGTCCTCGTTGAACTCCGGAACACGGTCGGTGCCGATGACCCGGAAGCCTTCGTGCTGGAACTTCTTCCGCCAGGTCGGCTCACCGAAGCCGGACGTGAAGCGGGCCTGCTTGGCCTTGGCGAAGTCCTTGAGCGCCTGCTGCTGCACGTCAGCGTTGCCGGCCCCGAGCCAGTCATTCGCCCGGCGGGCTTCGGTGAGCTGGCGGCACTGCTCGGCGAAACCGGGTGCGGCTTTGCGGCCCTTGTACCAGTGTGAGTGCTGCTCGACTGCGAGGTTCCACACGTACCGGGCGTGCGTGCAGTGTTCGAGCATCTGCTCTTCCTGCGCTCGCGTCGGGTACATACGGAAACGTGACATGCCGCCATAGTGGCGGCACAATGACGGCATGGTCAAATTCACACTCCGCATTCCCGACAACCTCCACAACCGGATGACCGCTCAGGCGGCTACCGACCGGCGGTCCCTCAACTCCGAGATCCTGTATCTGCTTGAGGTCGGCCTCGCCAACGTGACTCCGGACGCCGAATCGCCCGGCGGCTATTCGGCTACTCCTGCCCCGCTACGCGGGAGCGGGCATTCACCCCGGCCCTGAAGGGCCGGGCATCCTGCCCGGAAGCTAGGTGGTGGGTCCTCGCCCACCAGGCCGTCCACCGACTCTCGGATGAGGTCGGCGTGGCCGACATGGCGGGCGTACTCCTCGATGAGGTCGATGAGGATGCGGCGCAGGCTGGGGGCCCGGCCATCGGGCGAGCGCCGGTCGGCGAGGCGGTCCAGGCCGCCGTCGGCCAGTGCCTCGGTGACCAGGACGCGGGAGCGGGCCACGGTGTCCCGCCACAGGGCGTAGAGCTCGTCGGGGGTGTCGTCGGCGGCCGAGTGCCAGTCCCACTCGGGGTCGGTGGCCCAGTCCGCCGTGTCGAACGGGGGACTGGGCCGGCGTGCGAACAGCCGCCCGGAGAAGTAGTCGTCCTCGACATGGGCCAGGTGCTTGAGCAGCCCGCCCAGGGTGATCGAGGAGACGCCGACCGTCGCCTTCAGCCCAGCCGCGTCCAGCCCGCCGCACTTCCACGCGAGGGTCGCGCGTTGCCGTTCCAGGGAGCCCAGCAGGGTCGCGGTCTCGTCCCCCGCGACGGGAGGCTCCGGATGCACGTGCTCGTCCACGTAGGTCATGGGCGGGGAGTGTAGGCGCGCCCACTGACATCGTGCCGGTGTCTCACTCGTTGTGCAGGACCTCGGCGATCGTCAGGCGGGCCGCGCTGCGGGCCGGGACGAGGGCGCCGATCAGGGCGATCGCGACGCCTGCCAGGGCCAGGGCGGACAGGGTCGGGGCCTGCCAGACGTCCGTCATGTACGGGGGCAGGGTGATGTCGACGGCGTCCGCCATCCGCGGCACCACGAGGTGGTGGCCCAGGATGCCGAGCGGGATGCCGAGGACCGAGCCGATCGCGCCGAGGACGGTCATCGACGTCACCATCATTCCCGTGACCTGCCGTGGCGTCATGCCGATGGACTTGAGCATGCCCAGGTCGCGGCGGCGGTCACGGGTGTTGAGGACGACCGTGTTGAAGACGCCGAGCGAGGCGACCACGGCGAGCATCAGGGTGAGCACCGACGCGGAGCCGACAATGGTCTGGGTGATGGCGTTCGGATTGTTCGGGGTGGGGCTCACCCCGGGGTCGGCAGCCCGGGCCGCGTGCGCGTAGGCCGCGGGGTCCGCGCCGTCGCGGAGCTCGACGTGGTAGGCGATGGGCTTCTCCCGAGGGGCGAGGGCCATCAGTGTCGACCAGTCGCCGATGATCCGGCGCGCGTCGCTCTCCATGAACTCGCCGACGATGGTCAGCGTCTCCTGGCGGTCGCCCTTCTCCAGGCGGATGTGGTCGCCGACGTGCAGGTCGTGCCCGCGCAGGAAGGCAGATCCGGCCACGATCTCGCCGGCACGACGGGTCCACCGGCCCTCGGTCAGCACACTGTCCAGCTGCGGCCGGTCCCCGCGACGGCCCTCGAAGTTCACCTTCTGGGCGGAGCCGGCGATGCGTGCGTCGGCGTTCGCCCTGGCGGTGACCCCGGTGGCGTCCGGCAGTGAGCCGAGCAGCGACTGGAGTGCGCGGTCGCCGTGCTCCGGCTGGATCTCCTTGCCGTGTTTGAAGTTGCTCGCGTAGACCGTGACCTGGTAGGAGTCCTGCCCCGCACTCCCGAACCGGGTCATCGTCGTGGCCAGGCCGCTCGCGAACGTCACCGTGGTCACCCCGAGGACGACCGCGGCGAGCGTGAGGGCGCTGCGGCCCGGCCGGGCGAACGGCAGCCCCACGCCCAGGCTGACCGCCCGCGGCAGCCCACTGCCCGCCAGCCTGCGCTGGATGCCCAGCGCCCGCCCGGTACGCGGGGCGCTGCCCGCGCTGATCGCCCGTGCCGCGGACAGCCGGTGGGCGCGCGCTGCGGGGGCGAGAGCGGCGAGCAGGCACAGGGCGGGCATGCCGAGCAGGGCGAGGGCGTTCACCCAGGGCGCGATGCCGACGTTGCCGTGGAACACCCCCGCGTCGGGCCCGGTGAACACGAACTCGAAGAACGGGCGCGCCAGGACATTGCCGAGGGCGGTGCCGAGCGCGCAACCGGCGCACGCGGGAACGGAGATCATCGTGAGGTAGACGGCGACGACCTGGCCCGGTGTGAACCCCAGCGCCTTGAGGATCCCGATGTGCTTCAGGCCGGAGATCACCGCGCCGCTCACCACATTGGCGACGATGAGCACCGCCACCACGATGCCGAGGATGCCGAAGGTCATCAGGTACGGGGCGTACGCCCGGGCCGAGTTGCCGATCTGATCCTTGAGGGTGAGATACGACTGGGGGGCGGTCAGCGCGTCCTTCGGCAGCCCTTCGGTGACGGACGCCAGGTGTGCGCGGATCCGGCTCTCCGACGACGCGTCGGTGAAGCGGAGGAGCATCTGGGCGGCGGTCGGGTGCAGGGCCGCGATCTGGTCGGGGGCGACCCAGGCGTCCGCCGTCCGGCTCAGGTCGAAGGCGAACCCGACGATGGTGAGAGTGGGGCCCGAGGGCACCTGGATCTTCTTGCCCAGGTCGTCCGGGGTCCAGTCCGACTGCCGGTTCACCACGATCTCGCCCGGCCCGGTGGCCCAGCGGCCCGCCCAGAGGTCGAGCCGGTCCACCGGCCCCCCGGGTCCTGGCCGGCCCACGACCGTGACCTCGCTGCCGAGGGCGTACTGATCGTGCTCCCTCGGCAGTTCGACCGTCGCCTGCGCGAAGGGTCCGGCGGCGGCCTCGACGCCGGGCCGCCGGGCGGCGCGGGCCAGCTGCTCGTCCGAAACCTTGGCGGCGTCGAACGCGGCGACGACATGGGGGCCGCGCTGGGCGGCGAAGGCCTTGTCGAACGGGGCGGAGGCCGCGTCGACCAGGCCGAGCGCGACCACGATCGCCCCGGTCGAGGTCAGGGTGACCAGCGCGATGACGAGTGTCTGGAGCCTGCGCCGTCGTACGGCCGCGCGCGCGGCTCGCCATACCGCCCTCATGCGGACGGCTCCAGGGTGTGCTCGCCGGTCACCCGGCCGTCGGCGAGTTCGACCAGCCTGCTGGCGCAGCGCCGTGCGAGGTGTTCGTCGTGCGTCACCAGGATCAGCGTCTGGCCGATCTGGTTGAGGTCGAGGAGCAGGTCCATCACCTGTTCGCCGGCCCGGCTGTCCAGGGCGCCGGTCGGCTCGTCGGCCAGCAGCAGGGCGGGGCGGTTCATCAGCGCCCGGGCCACGGCGACGCGCTGTCGCTCACCGCCACTGAGGACCCCGGGGTAGGCGTTCCTGCGGTCCGCGATGCCGAGTTCGTCGAAGAGTTCCAGGGCGCGGCGGCGGGCCTGCCGGGCGGGAGAGCCGGTCAGCTGCGCGGCGAGGGCGACGTTGTCGAGCGCCGACAGGTCGTCGATGAGGTTGAAGAACTGGAAGATCATGCCGATGCGGCGCCGCCTGTACAGGGCGAGGTGCTTCTCGTTCAGCGCGCTCACGTTCTCGCCGTGCACGACGATCGTGCCGCCCGTCGGACGGTCCAGGCCGGCGATCATGTTGAGCAAGGTGGACTTGCCGCACCCCGAAGGGCCCATCACCGCGACCGCTTCCCCGGCCCGGATCTCCAGCGACACGCCGTCCAGCGCCGTCGTCTCCCCGTACTCCTTGCGCACGCCGTCGAGCCGTACGACGGTGTCTCCGCCGTCGAGTCGTACGACGGCCTCTCTCCTGCGGTCCTCAGTGGCCATGCACAGGACGCTAGAGGGGGACCGGGCCCGGAACATCCCTCCCCGGGTGGCAAACGACCCCGCACCTCAACCCTGAGTCGCAGATCCCTGCATCCGCGGGCTGATGCCGGATCGGGCGCGGTCTGCGAAGGTGAACCCCGTGTGGGAGTGGGAGCCGGACGGGCTGGTGGCGGTGCTGGGGGCGGCGGGTGCGGCCGTGGGATGGCTGGCGGTGGCGCTGGTGCGTACGCGGCGCAAGTGGCAGGCGGCGGTGGGGGAGCGCGGCTGGCTGCTGGAGCGGGAGCGGGAGAGCGCCACCCGTGACGCGGTCGCCGCCGAACGCGACCGTATCGCCCGGGAGTTGCACGACATAGTCAGCCACAACGTCAGCCTGATGGTGGTTCAGGCCGGGGCCGCCCGCGAGGTGATGGGCACGATGCCGGACGAGGCCGCGGCCGCTCTCAGGGCCGTCGAGGACGCCGGGCGGGGCGCGATGACCGACCTGCGGCATCTGCTGGGTCTGCTGGCGCCGTCGCCGAACGGCGAGGACCCGGAGCCGAGTTCGGGCGGGGGCCTGGGCGGCGACGTCGGTACGGCGGGTCTGGCGCCGCAGCCCGGACTCGACCGGCTGGGCCCGCTCGTCGACCGGATATCGTTCGCCGGTCTGCCCGTCGAGGTGCGGATCTCGGGTGAGCCGCGCCCGCTGCCGGAGGGGATCGACGTGACCGCGTACCGGATCGTCCAGGAGGCGCTGACTAACGCGCTCCGGCACGGTGACGGCGGCAAGGCCGAGGTGACCGTGCGCTACGCGGACCATGCGCTGCGCGTGGAGGTGCTGAACACCGGCCCGAGCGTGCTGACCGGCGCGGTGCCCGCGCCGATGCTGCGGTCCGCGCCGAGGTCGAGGCCCGGGGCGGGTGCCGGCCGCGGGCTCCTCGGCCTGCGCGAGCGGGTCGCGGTGTACGGAGGGGACCTGGACGCCCGGCGTCGCCTCGGCGGCGGGTACCGGGTGCGGGCTCGCATCCCCTTGGACCGCCCGTGACGGCGGCCACGACCGAGCGGGCTCCTCGGGTGCTCGTCGTCGACGACCAGACACTGATCAGAACGGGTTTCCGGCTGATCCTGACGGCCCGCGGCATCGACGTGGTGGGCGAGGCCGCCGACGGCGGGGAGGCGGTGGCGGCGGCGCGCGAACTCCGCCCGGACGTCGTGCTGATGGACATCCGCATGCCGAACATGGACGGCCTGGAGGCCACCCGCCGCATTCTGGCGCAGGCTCCGGACTGCAGGGTGCTCATGCTGACCACGTTCGACCTGGACCGCTATGTGTACGCGGCTCTGTCGCTCGGGGCGAGTGGCTTCCTGCTCAAGGACGTCACCCCCGAACACCTGGCGGCGGCCGTACGGCTGGTCGACACCGGGGACGCCCTGCTGGCCCCGTCGATCACGCGGAGACTGGTGGAGCGCTTCGCCTCGGACCCGCCCGAGTCGCCCGCCGTGCCCGCCGATCTCGCGGCCCTGACACCCCGCGAGCTGGAAGTTCTGACGCTGCTGGGCCGCGGTCTGTCCAACGCGGAGCTGGCGAGGGAGCTGACGCTGAGCGAAGCCACCGTGAAGTCCCATGTGACCCGGATCTTCGCCAAGCTGACCCTGCGCGACCGGGCCCAGGCCGTCGTCCTCGCCTACGAGACGGGGTTGGTCAGGCCGGGGGGCCACGCCTGAGGACGAGCCGTCCCGTCCGGGGGCGGAGCCCCCAGGGACGGGACGGGTAGGGGCGGCGGGGGCGAGAGGAAACTCAGAAGCCCAGCTTGCGCAGCTGGCGCGGATCCCGCTGCCAGTCCTTCGCCACCTTCACATGCAGGTCGAGGAAGACCGGCGTACCCAGCAGCGCCTCGATCTGCTTGCGGGACTTGATGCCGACCTCCTTCAGGCGCTTGCCCTTGGGGCCGATGATGATGCCCTTCTGGCTGGGGCGCTCGATGTAGACGAAGGCGTGGATGTCGAGGAGGGGCTTGTCGGCGGGCCGGTCCTCGCGGGGGAGCATCTCCTCGACGACGACGGCGATGGAGTGCGGCAGCTCGTCACGGACACCCTCGAGCGCGGCCTCGCGGATCAGCTCCGCGATCATGACCTGCTCGGGCTCGTCGGTGAGGTCACCCTCGGGGTAGAGCGCGGGGCCCTCCGGCAGCAGCGGGACGAGCAGGTCGGCCAGCAGGCCGACCTGCTTGTCGCCGACCGCCGACACCGGCACGATCTCCGCCCACTCGAAGCCCAGCTCCTTGCCGAGCTGATCGATCGCGATCAGCTGCTCGGCGAGCGTCTTGCTGTCGACGAGGTCGGTCTTCGTGACGATCGCGATCTTCGGCGTCTTCTTGATGGACGCCAGTTCCTTCGCGATGAAGCGGTCGCCGGGGCCGAGCTTCTCGTTGGCCGGCAGGCAGAAGCCGATGACGTCGACCTCGGCCCAGGTCGTGCGGACGATGTCGTTCAGCCGCTCACCGAGCAGTGTGCGCGGCTTGTGCAGACCGGGGGTGTCGACAAGGATCAGCTGCGCGTCCGGGCGGTGCACGATGCCCCGTACCGTGTGCCGCGTGGTCTGCGGCTGGTTCGCGGTGATCGCCACCTTCTGGCCGACCAGAGCATTCGTGAGGGTGGACTTGCCCGCGTTGGGGCGGCCCACGAAGCAGGCGAAGCCGGCGCGGTGGGTGGCCTCGGACGGCTCGGATGACTGGGTACGAACGCTCATGGCGCCCATTGTCCCTGATCCACAGGCGCCTGCCGCACGTCGAGCATCCCGGCAGGTGCCGGCAGGGGATCGGTGAGGTTCCCGAAACCACCACGCAACACGAAACACTGCGGAAACGCGCACGTGCACAACCGGAAATGCGGGCCGGTGACCCTCGGACGACGCCCCCACCCGTCGGAGAGACCGGAGAGACCGTGACCCTGGCCGCCGCCCAGATCGACACCGGAGACACCGCCTGGCTGCTCGCCGCCACCGCGCTCGTCCTGCTGATGACTCCGGGCCTGGCCCTGTTCTACGGCGGCATGGTCCGCACGAAGAGCGTCCTCAACATGCTGATGATGAGCTTCGTGTCGATCGCGCTGGTCACGGTGGTGTGGCTGGTGGCCGGGTACTCGCTCGCCTTCGGCGACGACGCCCTCGGTGGACTCATCGGCGGGCTCGAGCACGCGGGCATGGCCGGTCTCGGGCCGGACAGCGTCCAGGGGACCGTCCCCACCCTCCTCTTCGCCACCTTCCAGCTGACTTTCGCGATCATCACGGCCGCGCTGATCAGTGGCGCGATCGCCGATCGGGCGAAGTTCGGCGCGTGGCTGGTGTTCGTGCCCGTCTGGGCGCTGCTCGTATACGTTCCCGTCGCGCACTGGGTCTGGGGCCCCGGCGGCTGGATCCTCGAGGACCTCGGCGCCCTCGACTTCGCGGGCGGTCTCCCCGTCGAGATCACCTCCGGTGCCTCCGGCCTCGCCCTCTGCCTGGTCCTCGGCCCCCGCCTCGGCTTCAAGAAGGACGCCATGCGGCCGCACAACCTGCCGATGGTGATGCTGGGCGCCGGGCTGCTGTGGTTCGGCTGGTTCGGGTTCAACGCCGGGTCGGCGCTCGGCGCCAACGGTCTCGCCGCCGCCGCGTTCCTCAACACCCTCGCCGCCGGTTGCACCGGCCTGCTCGGCTGGCTCTTCGTAGAGCAGCGGCGCGACGGCCACCCCACCACCCTGGGTGCCGCGTCCGGCGCGGTCGCCGGCCTGGTCGCCATCACCCCGTCCTGCGGCTCGGTGTCCCTGCTCGGCGCCCTCGTCATCGGTCTCGCCGCCGGTGTCGTCTGCTCGTACGCCGTGAGCTGGAAGTTCAAGCTGAACTACGACGACTCCCTCGACGTCGTCGGCGTTCACCTGGTCGGCGGAATCATCGGCACCCTGCTCATCGGCGTCTTCGCGACGGAGACGATGACGGGCGGCGCGGAGGGGCTCCTGTACGGCGGGGGGCTCGGGCAGCTCGGCAAGCAGCTGGTCGCCGTGGTGGCCGTAGGGGCGTACGCCTTCGCCGTCACGTACGGCATCGGGAAGCTGCTCGACAAGCTCATCGGTTTGCGCGCGGACGAGGACCACGAGCACACCGGCCTGGACCTTACGGTGCACGCCGAGACCGCTTACGATCACGGGGTCCTGGGCCACGGCGCCCCGGTCTCGTCTTCTCTCTCCTCCGCTTCTCTCTCTTCCGCGCAGAAGGTCAAGCCCCAGGCATGAAGCTCATCACCGCGATCGTCAAGCCGTACCGTCTCGACGAGGTCAAGACCGCTCTCCAGGAACTCGGCGTGCACGGTCTGACCGTGACCGAGGCCAGCGGGTACGGGCGCCAGCGAGGCCACACCGAGGTGTACCGCGGCGCCGAGTACCAGGTCGACCTCGTCCCCAAGGCCCGTATCGAGGTCGTCGTCGAGGACGCGGACGCCGACCCGGCCATCGACGCCATCGTCAGGGCCGCGCAGACGGGGAAGATCGGCGACGGGAAGGTGTGGGCGGTGCCGGTGGAGACGGTGGTGCGGGTACGGACCGGAGAGCGCGGCCTCGACGCCCTCTGAGCGTCCACCGTCTCGTACGGTCCCGACGCCTTCCGAGCGTCCACCGTCTCGTACGGTCCCGACGCCTTCCGAGCGTCCACCGTCGCGTACGGTCCCGACGCCCTATGATCACCAGCACCGCCACCGCGATCCCCAGCACCACTGCCACCGCCACCAGCCACGGCAGTGCGAAGAAGGATGTGCTCGCCGACTCCCGGGTGCCCCACGCGCTCGCCGTCAGCGTCACGTCGCCCCAGTCGAGCTGGGGTGCCCCGCGCCACGGCTCGCTCAGCCGTACCCGCTGCCCGGGGAGCAGCTCCGAGGGGATCTTCGTCAGCCCCCGTGACAGCAAGGTACGGCCGAACAGGCCCTGGGCCCGCAGCCGCACCTTCGGGGCGAGGGTGACGTTGCCCGTGTTGTGCAGGGTGTACGAGATCGTCGCCGCGCTGTCCCCGAGGCCGGGGACGAGGGGCTGGTGGTGGGTGACGCGGACGTTCTCGACGGCGATCGCGGGGACCGAGGGCCCGCTCACCCGGAGGTAGACGCGGGCGCCCACCGCTCGCTGCACCCCGACCGCGAGCGATCCGTCGCCCGCGTCGACGCGCTCGTCGAGCGCCACCAACGCGCCCGGATGGTCCCCGGGCTCGGCCTTCTCCGGCACCCGGAGGGTGAACGGCACGGTGACCGAGCCGTGCGCGGGAACCGTCACCCGGGAGCGCGCGGGTCGCGCCCATGCGCCCACCCCGCGCTGTTTCTCCTTCACCGTGCGCACGGCGAAACCACCGTCGCGCGCCGTGTTGTACGCGTCGGCGGCGTACAGCCGGAAGGTCAGCGGCTTCCCGGTCTTGTTGGCGACGGTGACCTTGTCCTCGATGGTCTGCCCGGGGTCGACGGACAGGGAGAAGTACGGGCGGGCGGCGACGGTCGAGGAGACGGGGTAGACGGACCAGCTGCCGTTGTCGGCGGCGTGGGCGGGGGCGCCCGGCACCGCCGACAACAGGCACAGGCTCAGCCCCAGGCACAGGCCCAGGAGGAGACCGTAAGGCTTGCGCATGTCAGGTGAGCGTCAGCGTGAGCACGCCGGAGTAGGAACCCGGCGGGGTGAACGCCGGTACGTTCAGGGACAGCCCGGCGTCGACGGTGAACTCGCCACCGGTGAGCGTGCCGCCGGGGGCGGACGCCAGGGTCGCTCCCGAACCGCCGACCGTGCCCGCCGAACCGGCCTGGCAGGTGCTCGGGCTTCCTGCCTTGGTCGCGCAGGCCGGGGTCCAGCTGAGCTTCCCGGCGTCGATCTTGGTGCCGGGACCGGTGAAGTCGGTGACCTTGCCGGTCAGGGACCAGCCCGCGGGTCCGCCGCGGAAGTCCTTGACGGTCACCGTCTTCAGGGCGCCGTCCGAGGCGCCGCCCTTGCCGAAGTCGACCGCCGACAGCTGGACGGCGTCCCCGGCCTGCGACATCGACAGCGTTCCGGCCCGCACCGTGGTGGTGAGCTTCTGGGAGCCGTCGGGGACGGGCGTGTCGTCGATGACGACGTACGCCGCCGGACCCGCGCCCTTCTCGTCGCTCCAGCTCGCTCCCTCGTACGCCACCACGCCGGTCGTCGTCCTGTCGTTGACGGTCAGCGTGCCGCTGAACGAGCCCTGCGCGTCCGCGGTCGCGGTGCTCGTGTCGGCGGTCTGGGCGGCGCCGGAGCGTCCGGCGAGGGTGACGGTCGCGCCGGGGGTGAAGTCGCTGCCGGTGACGGTCACGCCGGCACCGGGCTGTCCGGAGGCCGAACCGAGGGTGATGGCACGGTTGTCGGTCTCGCCGCCGCCGTCCGTCGCGGTGATCGTCTCGGACACCGGGGCGGGCGGGTCGGTGACCGTGCAGGGGGTGTCCAGTTCGAGGATGTAGCTGGTGTGGATGTTGTAGTCGCCGGGCGAGAGCGTGATGGCGCCGGGCGCGGTGACCGTGAAGCTGCCGGTCATGCTGAACCCCGGGAAGGGGGCGTTACCGGCCACCGGGTCGTTCTTTCTGGGGCCCGTGACGGTGATGCTTCCCGTCTGCGCTCCGCCGAGGGCGACCTTGCCGGAGGGCGTCATGATGTCGGCCGGCAGGGCGAGGGCGGTGGGGTTGTTCGCGGCGGGCGTGACCACCTCGTAGGTCACGTTGACGGTGTCACCGACCTCGGGGCTGGCGTTGTCCACCGTGATGATCGCGGTGGTGGTGCCGTCGATCGGCGGGATGCCCGCGATGTCCGGCGGGATGCAGTGCGTGGCGAAGTCCACGTTCTGGGATGCCGTGGACACGGCTCCTGCCGGGGCGGCCAGCGCTCCTCCCGCGGTGACCGCCAGGGCGGTCACCCCCAGCAGCGCCACCCAGCGACGTCTTCGGGCGTTCGAACCCTTGGTTCCCGTGGCTCTCATGCTGCCCCCTCCTGAGGGATGTGGGCGCGGCGGCTCGTCCGCGCCGACAGGGGCCATTGATGTGCGGGTTGTGTGAGAAGTCAATGGAGGGCCGACGCGTTGACTGATGGGCCATCAGATCGCGTCAATATCGCCAACTCATGTCAGAAGTAGGGCAGTTGGCTGTGTGGACAGTACGAGAACCGGTGCCGCCCGAACGCGGCGACACCGGTCTTCACGCATGACGTGTCAGTGTCCGTCTCAGCTGAAGACGAACGGGCCCGGCGACTGCGGTGCGCTCGCGGTGCACGTCACGGTGATTCCGAAGATCACCATGTTCAGTGAGCCGCCGAACGCGTCGAGGGTGTCGCCGGAGGCGACGGTGCCGTCGAGCGGGCCCACGGAGACCCCGCCGCCCATCGGGATGGCGGGATTCTTCGTGCCGGTGAACACGACCGTGCCGCCGCCGGCCTTCGCCATGGTCAGCGTGGAGGCGATGGAGTCCTGCGCCAGGGGGAGAGGCGCGGTGATCGCGGTGGAGCTGAGGGTGATGGTCGCGGCCGTGCCGGTCTGCGTGGCCGTGAGGGTGGCCGCGCCGCTGCCGCCGATCGTGCAGGTCGCGTTGATGGTCGCGGTCAGTGGGGTGACCGCCGCGGCGGTCGGCGCGAGGGCCAGACCGGTCGCGGCGAGCGAGCCCGCGGCTAACGCCGCGGCGATTCCGAGTCGCTTGCGTCTCATCGGATTCCCTTCCCTTGTACGGGAATTGCCATGTGGGGATGGAGGGACGGCACCGTCTTCCTTCCGGGGCCGGGCACACAGGGGCGCGTCACCGGAGTTCCGGTGCGGGTGCGGAGAGATGTGTACGCGGACCGTCCGCGAGAGCGGGGTGCGGGACGCCGTGCGGCGGTATATCTGACGGTCCGTCGGAACTAACGGTTCCATTGATGCGCGTGCGGCTCGGGATTGCAAGGCATGCCCGGGGGTTTCCTCCAAGGGGCAGCGAAAGTGGCCGAAGTTCACCGCCGGGGGTCCTCACTCGGCCGGTTCCGCGATCAGCGCCGTGGCCACCTCCCGGAACCCCAGCCGTCCGTACATGCGGGCCACGTCGTCGTCACCGGCCGACAGGAACACCGTGTCGACGCCCCGCGCCTGCGCGTCGGCCACGAGGGCGGCGGTGACGGCGAAACCCAGGCCGCGGCGGCGTGCGGTGGGCAGGGTGCCGACGCCCGCGATCTCGCTCACACGGCCGACCGGGAGATGCATCCCGGAGCAGAGCGCGACGCCGTCCTCGACGGCCGCGGCCAGTACGGTGCGGCCCGCGCGGATACGGTCGGCGGCGCCGGGCACCTCGTCGGCGCGGGCGGTGATCTCGGCCGCCAGCTCGGCCGGTCCGGCCTCGCCCACCGCGGTGCCCGGCGCCGCGAAGGCCACGTGCGGGAGGGCCAACGCACCGGCCAGGAAGGGGTCTTCGGGGCCGAGGACGCGGACGGCGGGGTGCGGGTCGGGCAGTGGAGTGCCCTCGGCGCGGATCATCAGGGGATGCGCGTGCACCCGTAGCCCTGTCGCCTCGACGGCCGCCCGCAGGTCCGGCGTCACCTCCGCCACCCACTCGAAGGCCTCGGGCACCCCCAGCTCCCGCTGCCGTGCCCGCACCCGTTCGACGTCCTCGGCGGTGGCCGCCGGGCCCGTCCGGTCCAGGGTGGGGCGCGCGTAGTACGGGTGGCCCGGGGACTCCCGCACGAAGAGGGTGAGCGGGCCGAAGTCCTCGGTTCGCGCGGCGGCGCGCGGTACCGAGTCGTAGTAGTGCTCGAGGCCGCGGAGGGATGCGTTCACAGGGGTCATGACGTCATCCAAGACGAACGGACCCTGCCGGAGCACCCGAATTCAGCGCACGGTGTTCAGTCCACGCCCTTGATCCGCCGCACCAGCAGCGCCCCCGCCAGACCGATCACCGCCGCCACCAGGTACAGCACCCGGTATCCGCCCAGGTACGTCACGATCGGTGCCGCCAGGGCCGGGGCGGCGACCTGGGGGAGGGCGTTGGCGACGTTGATGACGCCGAGGTCCTTGCCGCGGTCCAGGGCCTTGGGCAGGACGTCCGTCATCAGGGCGAAGTCGACCGAGGTGAACACGCCGAAGCCGATGCCGAGGACGGCCGCCGCGACGATCGCGCCCGGCCAGGTCTGCCAGCCGGCCAGGGCGGCCGTGGCCACTGCCATCAGGACGCCCGACCAGATCACGAAGGGCTTGCGGCGGCCGACCCGGTCCGACCACACCCCGCCGACCACGACCGTGGCGAGCAGCGTGACGCCGTTCACCGCGGTGAGGATCAGCACACCGCTCTCGGGGTCGTCGTGGTGCAGCCGGTCCCGCAGGTAGTACAGCAGGTAGAGCAGGACGAGCGCGTTGCTGAGGTTGATCAGGAAGCGGGTCAGCCAGGCCCAGGCCAGGTCCGGGTGATCACGGGGGCTGAGCCGGAAGGAGGTGAGGAAGGAGCGCCAGGACCACGCCGGGCGGGCCGACGGGGGAAGGCGTAGATCCTGGTAGCGCAGTACGTACGGCAGTACACCCACCAGCGTGAACACCGCGCACGCCGCATAGCCGCCGCCCACGCCTCCCGCCAGCGTCGCCAGGCCCGTCCCGCCGATCACGCCCAGAATCTGTGCCGCGCCCAACCAGCCGCCCACGGAGCCTCTTTGGAGCCGCGGCACCCGGTCGGGAACGGCCGCTGTGATCGCGGCGAAGGCGGCGTTCAGGGTCAGCTGGACCAGGCACCAGCCGAGCGCCATGGTCCAGACGCCGCCCGCGCCCCCCAGGAGCAGCAGGGACAACGCGCCGCCCGCCGCCCCCGCCACGATCCACGGCGTACGGCGGCCCCGGCGCGCCGTGGTCCGGTCGGAGAGCGCGCCGAAGAACGGGTTGGCGACCAGGGAGACGACCGCGCCCGCGCCCGTGACCCACGCCAGCATCGTCTCCTTCGACATGCCGGTGCCCGGCGCGAAGTCCTCCGCCTGGGAGGCGAGAAGGATCTGCAACGGGCCGTACCAGCCCACCCAGATCGCCCCGTTGGCGAGCGAGAGCGCCGACGTCCAGCCCCGGCCGACCCGCTCGACGGGCTCGGCGAGAGCCCCTACCGGGACGACCGGGTCCGCGGCCGTCACCCCCGCGCCCGCAGGGCGTCCCGCAGCCAGCCGTACGACGCCTTCGGGGTCCGCTCCAGCGTGTCGTAGTCGACGTGGACCAGACCGAAGCGGCGCGTGTACCCCTCCGCCCACTCGAAGTTGTCCAGCAGGGACCACACGAAGTAGCCGCGTACGTCGACGCCCTGCTCCACCGCCCGGTGCAGCGCCCGCACATGGCTGTCGAGGAACGTGATCCGCTCCTGGTCGTCGATCCCGTCGTACGAGCAGCCGTTCTCGGTGATGACCACCGGGGGGAGCCGGTTCCCGTAGCGCTCGTGGAAGCCCACCAGGAGCTCGGTCAGCGCCTCGGGGACCACCGGCCAGCCGAAGTCGGTGACCGGGTAGCCCTGCAGTTCCCTTACGGAGAAGGGCAGTTCGGCGGGCAGCGTGAGTCCACTGAACTCGATCTCCGCGCCCTCGGGGGCGCCCACCTTGGTCGGCTGGTAGTAGTTGACGCCGTACCAGTCCAGTGGCTCCGAGATGACCTTCAGGTCCGACTCGACGTCGCCCGGCATCAATGCGGCGATGCCTTCCGGGTACCGGCCCAGCAGCAGGGGGTCGGCGAAGAGGCGGTTGAGGAGGAGGTCGTAGAAGTCGGCGGCCTCCACGTCCTCGGTCTTGCGTGACGCGGCCCAGGTCGGCCCGTGGGAGTTGGCGATCCCGATGTCCGTGACCCCGGCCGCGCGCAGCGCCCGCACGGCCAGACCGTGCGCGAGCAGCTGGTGGTGGGCCACCGGCAGCGCGTCGAACAGCAGCTGTTTGCCGGGGGCGTGCGCGCCGAGCGCGTGGCCCAGCAGGGTGTGTTCGGCGGGCTCGTTGAGGGTGATCCACTTCTTCACACGGTCGCCGAGACGGGCGGCGACCGTGGCGGCGTACTCGGCGAAGCGCTCCGCCGTGTCCCGGGCCAGCCAGTCCAGCTCCAGCGGCAGATCCCAGTGGAAGAGGGTCGGTACGGGGCGGATGCCCGCGGCGACCAGCTCGTCCACGAGGCGGTCGTAGAAGTCGAGGCCGCCGGGGGAGTTCACCCGGGGCCAGGAGATCGAGAAGCGGTACGCGTCCACGCCGAGGTCGGCGAGGAGCGCGACGTCCTCGCGGTAGCGGTGGTAGTGGTCGCAGGCCACCGCCGCGGTGGAATGGTCTTTGACTCGGCCGGGCTCGGCCGTGAAGGCGTCCCATACCGACGGGTCGCGTTCGTCCACGGCCCCCTCGATCTGGTGGGCCGAGGTGGACACGCCCCAGAGGAAGCCGGGCGGGAACTGCGGTAGGGGGTTCGTCGCCATGCGCGCGATCATCCTTACCGGCAGTAAGCGAAGTCAACGGGGCGGTGTGAACTACGAGTTACGGCTTTTTTGGGGGCGCCTTTGCGGAGGGGCGGTGGGGTTATCGGGCGACTACGGGTCGTGTGTGGCTGGTCGCGCAGTTCCCCGCGCCCCTAAAGGGGCGTCCCTCGCGCCCCCAGTTATTACGCACCCTCCTTCAGGACCCGCGAAATCAGCCTTCTCTGCTCCTCCGTCAGTCGGGGATCCGCGGCGTAGAACGTCTTGCCGTCGACCGTGATCTCGTAGCTGAAGCCGTCCGGGACGCCGATGGGGGGTGTGCCCCGGCCGGCGGCGGTTGCCTGCTCGGCCAGGGCGTGCCACTCGCGGGCATCGGGGCGCCCCGAGGTGTCCACCTCGGCATGGCGCTCGATGCCCGCGAATCCGCCCGTGCGCCTCACCTGAATACGCATGGGTCCTGTCTAGTACGGATCGGAGGGCAGGGCTACGACGTCGCCACGCCGACCTGCTCCCAGGCCTTCAGTACTCCCTGGAGCTCCTCGCCCTCCCCGTACCGGGCGCGCGCCTGCGCGACCGTCAGCTTGGCGAAGTCGGAGAAGTTCGCCTGCGTCTCCAGCTCGCCGCCGGTGAGGACGTCGTACCAGATCTGTCCGGCGCGCTCCCAGGCGTGGCCGCCGAGTGCGTCGGCGACGAGGTAGAAGGCGTGGTTGGGGATGCCGGAGTTGATGTGGACGCCGCCGTTGTCGCGGCCGGTGCGGACGTAGTCGTCCATGGTCCCGGGCTGCGGGTCCTTGCCGAGCACGTCGTCGTCGTACGCGCTGCCCGGTGCCTTCATGGAGCGCAGCGCGGTGCCGGTGACCCGCGGGGCGAGGAGGCCGGCGCCGATCAGCCAGTCGGCCTCGGCGGTGGTCTGGCCGAGGGTGTACTGCTTGATGAGCGAGCCGAAGACGTCGGACATGGACTCGTTCAGGGCGCCGGGCTGGCCGAAGTAGGTGAGGTTCGCCGTGTACTGGGTGACGCCGTGGGTCAGCTCGTGGCCGATGACGTCGACCGGGATGGTGAAGTCGAGGAAGATCTCGCCGTCGCCGTCGCCGAACACCATCTGCTCGCCGTTCCAGAAGGCGTTGTTGTAGTTCTCGTCGAAGTGCACCGTGGCGTCGAGCGGCAGGCCCTCGCCGTTGATCGAGTTGCGGCCGTACGCCTTCAGGTACAGGTCGAAGGTCGCGCCCAGACCGGCGTACGCACGGTTGACGGTGGCGTCCTTGCCGGGCTTGTCGCCCTCGCCGCGGACCTTCTTTCCCGGCAGGTCCTGGCGGTGGCGGGCGTCGTAGATGGTGCGGTGCGGCTTTTCCGCGGGCGCCTCCGCCGGCGGGGCGACGGTCGGGGCGCCGATGACCGTGGTCAGGCGGCGGTGGGTGCGCTCGTAGGCGTCGCGCTCCAGGGTCTGGCGGGCGGGACCGGCGAGTGCGGGGTCCTCGCTCTGGGCGAGCTTGTCGAGGACATGCGGCGGGATGATGGTGCAGAAGACGGGCTCGAGGCCCCCGTTGGTGGTCATGCCCGGCACCATTGCACTGAGTTATCTCTCTGTCACTACCTGCAACCATGATTGATGAAATGCGGTGATAGGGGGCCCTGGAGTCCGGCTGGGAGTGGTATGGCGCACTTTTTGTGCATCTTTTCCCTTTTTGTCCCCGCGATCCCGCATACTGATACGGCCCCCCGCACGGAGCACGGCTCGGCTAGGCTGCGGAGCACTATGCGTTTCGGGCTGCTTCTCCTTAGCTGCCGCGGCGAGGGCCTGTAAGTCGAGGCCGACCCCCTCCCCGCGGAGTCTGGCGTTGCGCCGTCGGCCGTCCTTTCGGTCACCCTGAGGAGCCCACGCATCATGGCGAACAGCCAGAACCGCCAGCAGCCCACATCCATGCCGATCCACAAGTACGGCCAGTACGAGCAGGTCGACATCCCCGACCGCACCTGGCCCGACAACCGGATCACCGTCGCCCCTCGCTGGCTGTCGACGGACCTGCGGGACGGCAACCAGGCACTGATCGACCCGATGTCCCCGGCCCGCAAGCGCGAGATGTTCGACCTGCTCGTGAAGATGGGCTACAAGGAGATCGAGGTCGGCTTCCCCGCCTCCGGACAGACCGACTTCGATTTCGTCCGCTCGATCATCGAGGACGAGAACGCGATCCCGGACGACGTCACGATCTCCGTCCTGACCCAGGCCCGCGAGGACCTGATCGAGCGCACGGTGGAGTCCCTGGTCGGCGCCAAGCGCGCCACCGTCCACCTGTACAACGCCACGGCCCCCGTCTTCCGCCGGGTCGTCTTCCGCGGCTCCAAGGACCAGATCAAGCAGATCGCCGTCGACGGCACGCGGCTGGTCATGGAGTACGCCGAGAAGCTGCTGGACGAGCGGACGACGTTCGGCTACCAGTACAGCCCCGAGATCTTCACCGACACCGAGCTGGACTTCGCCCTGGAGGTCTGCGAGGCCGTCATGGACGTCTGGCAGCCGGGCCCGGACCGCGAGATCATCCTCAACCTGCCCGCCACGGTGGAGCGTTCGACCCCGTCCACGCACGCGGACCGCTTCGAGTGGATGAGCCGCAACCTGTCCCGACGCGAGTACGTGTGTCTGTCGGTCCACCCGCACAACGACCGCGGTACGGCCGTCGCGGCGGCCGAGCTGGCGCTGATGGCCGGCGCCGACCGCATCGAGGGCTGCCTGTTCGGCCAGGGCGAGCGCACCGGCAACGTCGACCTGGTCACCCTGGGCATGAACCTCTTCTCGCAGGGCGTCGACCCGCAGATCGACTTCTCGAACATCGACGAGGTCCGCCGCACCGCCGAGTACTGCAACCAGATGGAGGTCCACGCCCGCCACCCGTACGTCGGCGACCTCGTCTACACCTCCTTCTCCGGCTCCCACCAGGACGCCATCAAGAAGGGCTTCGACGCGATGGAGGCCGACGCCGCCGCCAAGGGCGTCACCGTCGACGACATCGAGTGGGCCGTCCCGTACCTGCCGATCGACCCGAAGGACGTCGGCCGCTCCTACGAGGCCGTCATCCGCGTCAACTCGCAGTCCGGCAAGGGCGGTATCGCGTACGTCCTGAAGAATGACCACAAGCTGGACCTGCCGCGCCGGATGCAGATCGAGTTCTCGAAGATCATCCAGGCGAAGACGGACGCCGAGGGCGGCGAGGTCACCCCGAAGGACATCTGGGCCACCTTCCAGGACGAGTACCTGCCGAACCCCGAGAACGCGTGGGGCCGTATCCAGGTCAAGACGGGCCAGACCACGACCGACCGCGACGGCGTCGACGCGCTCACCGTCGAGGCCTCGGTGGACGGCGTCGACACGGTCCTGACCGGTACCGGCAACGGTCCGATCTCCGCGTTCTTCGACGCCCTGCAGTCCGTCGGCATCGACGTACGCCTGCTCGACTACCAGGAGCACACGATGAGCGAGGGCGCGTCCGCACAGGCCGCGTCGTACATCGAGTGCGCTATCGGCGACAAGGTCCTGTGGGGAATCGGCATCGACGCGAATACGACACGTGCTTCGCTGAAGGCCGTGGTCTCCGCGGTCAACCGCGCGGCCCGCTGACCTCGTTCACCTGGTTCTTTCCGGCTCCGTCCGCCTTTCGAGGCGGGCGGAGCCGCGTCGTTTACCGGCCAAACCGTGTGCAGGTCACGAGCGGGTCTCGTCCGGGGTGCTGACTATGCCTCAACGATGTGGCTAACATCACGCCAGCGCGCGGCGATGTTGCCGCGGCGTTACGGAGGTGTGCGACGTGCTGCCAGGATGGGGACGAAACGGTCGTTCAGTGCAGATTTCCCGCATCCTAGGCACCCGTACCGCGTGGACCACCATGGGGGACGGCGAGTTCTTCTGCCCGGGCTGCGGGGGCGACCGCAACTACCAGCGGCTCACCGGCCGCCGCCGCTTCACACTCCTCGGTGTGCCGGTCCTGCCGCGCGGCGAGGCCGGCCCCGTCGTCGAGTGCGCCGCCTGCCGTCACCACTACGGCGCCGACGTCCTCGACCACCCGACCACCACCCGCTTCTCCGCGATGCTCCGCGACGCCGTCCACACGGTCGCGCTCGCCGTGCTCGCCGCGGGCGGAACCTGCTCCCGTACGTCCCTGGAGACCGCCGCCGGCGCCGTGCGCTCGGCCGGCTTCGACGACTGCACGGTGGACCAGCTCGCCGCCCTCGTCGAGGCCCTCGCCGCGGACACCGGGCGCTTCTTCGGGGAGCCCTGCGGGGCGAGCCTGGCCATAGAGCTGCACGAGGCCCTGGACCCGCTGGCACCGCACCTCGCCCCGACGGGACGGGAGGCGATCCTCCTCCAGGGCGCCCGCATCGCACTGGCCGACGGGCCCTACACACCGGCCGAGCGGGACGCCCTGGCCACCGTGGGCGCGGCGCTGACGATCTGCGCGGACGATGTGACGCGGTTGCTGGTGGCGGCGCGCACACCGTCCTGAACCGTCGCACTCGAATCTTCGTACCCGATACTCCCCAGGGAGTAGTCCCGCCGTCCCGCCACCCCTCGTAGTACCCCCGAACTCGCCCTCCCGCGCGACGAATCCGGCCCCGCGCACCGGAAGTCTGGTGCGTGTCCAGACATCCGTCCAGGAGGGGAGGACCCCACCATGGGGCCCGGAAAGACAACCACGCGTACGCGGCGCAAGGCCGTGCCCTGGCTGCTGCTCGGGCTCTGGGTGGCCGTGCTCGCCGTCGTCGGGCCGTTCGCGTCGAAGCTCGCGGACGTACAGCACGACCGGGCGGTGGACTACTTGCCGGCCAGTGCGGACTCCACCCAGGTCGCCAGGATCGAGGACCAGTTGCCCGGGGGAGAGACCACCGAACTGGTGCTCGTCTACCACCGCGACGGCGGGCTGAGCGCCGCCGACCGCGCGACGGCCGCCCGCCAGGTCGCCGAGATCACCGAGCGGAACCCGCTCACCGCGACCCCGAAGGGCGTGCCGTCCCAGGACGGGACCACGCTGATGTACCCGGTGGCCAGCTCCGCGCCGGGGACCGACGAGGAGAAGCGGGACGCGTTCGTCAACGACGTACGCGACCTCGCACGAGGGGAGGACGGGCTGAGCGTCGACGTCGGCGGGCCGGGAGCACTCGCCACCGACGCCTCCGAGGTCTACAACTCCCTCGGCGGGCCACTGCTCTACACCACCGTCGCCGTGGTCGCCCTCCTGCTGATCCTCATCTACCGCAGCCCGCTGCTGTGGCTCGTGCCGCTCGCCGTCGCGGGCATCGCGGACTATCTGTCGATGGGCGTCGCGTACGGGCTCCACCAGGCGTTCGGCACCACCATCTCCGGACAGAGCTCGGGTGTGATGACGATCCTGGTCTTCGGCGCCGGGACCGACTACGCGCTGCTGCTCATCTCCCGCTACCGGGAGGAGCTGCGGCGCGTCGAGCGGCCGTACGACGCCATGTGGGTCGCCCTGCGCGGCTGCGGGCCCGCCGTGCTCGCCTCCTCCGGAACCGTCGCCGCCGGACTGCTGTGCCTGCTCGCCGCCGACCTCAACAGCAGCCGGGGCATGGGCCCGTTGGGCGCACTCGGAGTACTGTGCGCGCTCGTCGCCATGCTGACCCTGCTGCCCGCCGTACTGGTACTGCTCGGACGACGGGTGTTCTGGCCGCTCGTGCCCGCCTTCGGGAGCGAACCCAAGCAGCGGCGCAGCCTCTTCACGGCGATGGGGAGTTCGGCCGGACGCAGGCCGCTCGTCGTCCTCGCGGGCGGGGCCGTACTGCTCGGCGCGCTGGCCCTCGGCACACTGAACCTGCCCGGCTCGCTCAAACAGCAGGACTCCTTCGTCGACAAGCCCGAGGCCGTCGCCGCGATGGAGACGCTCGCCGCCGCCTACCCCGAGCAGGGCACCCAGCCCATCACCGTCATCACCCCCACCGGCCGGGCCGACGCCACCCTGGCCGCGGTCCGCGACCACCAGGGCGTCGTCGCCGCCGAACGGGGGCGCACCGGAGACGGCTGGACGGAGGTCTTCGTCACGGCGAAGGGTGCGCCTCAGTTGGCGGCCGAGACCGCCACCATCACGTCCCTGCGGGACGACCTCGCGGGCTCCTACATCGGCGGCCCGAGCGCCGAGCAGATCGACCTGAAGGACACGAACGCCCGGGACCAGCTCATCGTCGTACCCATCGTCGTCGTGTCCGTGCTGCTGATTCTGATCGCGCTGCTGCGCAGTCTGATCGCCCCGCTGCTGCTCGTCGCCGCCGTGATCGCGGTGTGGGGCGCGACGCTCGGGATCGGCGGACTGGTCTTCGGACCGCTGTTCGGGTTCGAGGGGACCGATCCGGGGCTCGGGCTGCTGTCGTTCGTCTTCCTCGTCGCCCTCGGCGTGGACTACGGGATCTTCCTCATGCACCGGATGCGGGAGGAGTCCCTGTCCGGTGCCGAGCCGGCCGCCGCGGCGCTGACCGCGCTGCGGACCACCGGCGGTGTGATCGCCTCCGCGGGACTCGTCCTCGCCGCGACCTTCGCGGTGCTGACCAACATGGGGCTCGTACAGCTGGTCCAGCTGGGGTTCGTGATCGCGGTGGGGGTGCTGCTCGACACGTTCCTCGTCCGGACGTACCTGGTGACCAGCGCGAGTGTCGCGTTGGGGCGGAAAGTCTGGTGGCCGGGGCGGTTGTCGCGGGAGCCCGAGCCGGTGCCGCGGGCCCGTCAGCCCGAACCCGTATGAGCCATGAGGCATGAGCCACTGGGCGCCTCTCCCTGTCGGAGGGGCGCCCGCTGACGGAGGATGAGCCCGTGCAGGCAACCACCACGGCGGCGCGGCCCCGCCACAGCGAGCGGATCATGGCGGCGATCAACCGCGATCCCCGAACCGCCCCGCACGCCACCCGCAACGACGCGCTGCTGGCGGTGACCGTCGCCGCCATCGGCACGGCCATCGCCCTGTTCACCGACCAGGGCCGCCGGCCCGACGCACTGGGCTGGGCGCTGCTGCTCTCCTGCCATGTGCCGCTCGTGTGGCGGCGGCGCCACCCGCCGCTCGTGCTGGCCCTGTTGGTGATGATGGTCGTGCCCTACCACGGCCTGGACAACAACCACAGCGCGCCGACCCCGGCCTCGTACGTCGCGCTCTACACGCTCGCCGTCACCGGCCGCCCGCTGCGCACCCTGTTGGCGGGCATCTCCGTCCTCGGCATCTCCGTGAGCGTGATGCTCAGCGTCAGCACCCACCAGGCCGTCGAACTGCTGCAGATCTCCGGCTGGGTCATCGCCGTGCTCTTCTTCGGCGTCGACGTCCGCTTCTACCGCCAGTACGTCGCCTCGATCGTCGAACGCGCCGAACGCGCCGAACGCACCCGCGAGGAGGAGGCACGCCGCCGGGTCGCCGAGGAGCGCCTGCGCATAGCGCGCGACCTGCACGATCTGCTCGCCCACAGCATCACGCTCATCGGCGTCCAGTCGTCCGTCGCCGCGCACGTCCTGGCCGCCGACCCCGACCGCCTCGACCGCGAGGCGGTCGCCCGGGCCCTCGACGACATCTCCGGGACCTGCCGCACCGCGCGCGGTGAACTGCGCACCACGCTGAAGGTGCTGCGCGCTTCGGAGTACGGCTCGGACGGGCGCGGGCCGCTGGCCGGGCTCGACGGGGTGCCGGACCTGGTGGCCGCGGCACGGAGCGCGGGCGCCAAGGTGGCGACCCAGGTCGAGGTGGACGCGGGCGGCATACCGTCGGCCGTGGGCGCCGCCGCCTACCGGATCGTCCAGGAGGCGCTCACCAACGCGGTACGGCACGCGGGCCCCGACGTGACGGTGAGCGTGGACCTGCGCGTGGAGGGCTGGGCGCTGCGGGTGACGGTCACGGACGACGGAGTCGGTGACGCGGGCGGCACGCCGGGGTTCGGGCTCGTGGGGATGCGGGAGCGGGCTCGCAGTGTGGGCGGGACGCTGGAGGCCGGGGTGCGGGAGCGCGGTGGCTTCGGCGTGTCGGCGCTGCTGCCCCTGGGAGGCGAGGTCCGATGACCGTCCGCGTACTCCTCGCCGACGACCAGACCCTCGTGCGGGCCGCGTTCGCGATGCTCGTCGAGTCGGCGCGGGACATGGAGGTCGTCGGGCAGGCCGCCACCGGGCGGGAGGCCGTGGAACTGGCGCGCGGCGTGCGGCCCGACCTGATCGTCATGGACATCCGCATGCCCGACCTGGACGGTATCGAGGCGACCCGGCTCATCGCGGCCGACGAGAACCTGGCCGGGGTCAGGGTCCTGGTCCTCACCACGTACGACACCGACGAGTACATCGTGGAGGCGCTGCGCGCGGGCGCCTCGGGCTTCCTGGTGAAGGACACGAGGCCCGCCGAACTCCTCGACGCCATTCGTACGGTGGCCGCGGGGGAGGCCCTGCTCTCACCGGGTCCGACCGCCCGGCTGATCGCCCGTTTCCTGCGCAGCCCGTCGGGGCCGCCCGCAGCGGGCGGCCCCGACGGGCTGTCCGACCGTGAGCGCGAGGTGCTGACGCTGGTCGCGCGCGGACTCAACAACACCGAGATAGCCGGCGCGCTGGGCCTGAGCCCGCTCACCGCGAAGACCCACGTCAGCCGCATCATCGGCAAGCTGGGTGCCCGCGACCGGGCCCAGTTGGTGATCGTGGCGTACGAGTCGGGACTGGTCACTCCCGGTAAGATGTGACCTACGTACCGTCAGTTCTCCTTGTCGTCAGTCCTTTTGTCGCACCGGTGAGAGTGAGAAACGCCCTGAGCCGCACCCTCGTCGCCGCAGCCACCGCCGGGCTCCTCGCCGCGCTCGCGGTCACCGGCAAGGCATCGCCCGCCTCGCGTGACTGCGCCTCCTCCGTGCCGTACACCGCGGGCGAGGACGGCTATGACACGTTCCGTATCCCGGCCGCGGTCGCCACCGGCGCCGGCACGCTGCTCGCCTTCGCCGAGGGCAGACACGACGGCGCCGCCGACACGGGAGACATCGACGTCGTCCTCAGACGCTCCTTCGACGGCGGCTGCACCTGGGATCCGCTGCGGGTCGTCGTGGCCGGGGAAGGGGACACCCGGGGCAACCCGGCGCCGGTGGTGGACCCCCGGACCGGCCGCGTCGTCCTGCTCACGTCGTACAACAGCGGTGCCGTGACCGAGGCGCAGATCATGCGGGGCGAGGTCACGCCGGAGCAGAGCCGCCGCGTCTTCGTCCAGATGAGCCTCGACGACGGCGGGCACTTCTCCCTTCCCCGTGACATCACGGACGAGGTGAAGCCGCCGGACTGGCGCTGGTACGCGACCGGGCCGGGCCACGCGGTCGTCCTTGGCGGCGGCCCGTACGCCGGTCGTCTGGTGGTCCCCGCCAACCACTCCTCCGCCCCGCCCGAGGGCTCCACCGACACCGGGCGGGAATCCAAGTACTACGGCGCCCACGCCCTCTACAGCGACGACGGCGGCTGGACCTGGAGCCTGGGCTTCGTGGACGACGCGTACGACGGTCTCGACAACGCCAACGAGAACAGCGTGGCCGAACTCCCGGACGGGCGGCTGTACTTCAGCGCACGTGACGAGAACGGCACGAGCGTCGGCAACCGGCTGGACGCGTACTCCAGCGACGGCGGCCGGACGCTGGACCGCCCCTACGCGGTCCAGCCGGCCCTGGACGACGTCCCGGTGGTGCAGGGCAGCGTCCTCCAGCTCCCCGGCCCGGACGCCCCGCTCCTCTTCTCCGGCCCCTCCGTCCCCACCGTCCGCCAGTCGATGGCGATCTGGCGCAGCACGGACCACGGCGCGACCTTCGTGAAGGCGATGACGCTTTCCGCATGGCGGGCCGCGTACTCCGATCTGGTGCAGCTCGACACCGGCCGGGTCGGGATTCTCTATGAGACGGGTGTGGCGGGGGCGTACGAAACAATCGAGTTCAGGCGACTCCGCATCGACGAACTCAGTTGAGTCATATTCTCGGGGAACTGACTGAGCCCTTTCCAACCTGGCGGCAGGGGCTCACTCTTTCCCGATGCCAGCCCCAGAGCGGTTGTGTTGGTTCCAGAGAAGTCCCGTTCGTTCTAGAGCAGCCCCGCCGCGGCCAGATACTTCCCCACCCGCTCCATCTCCCCCTCCGACAACGGCACCTGTGGTTCCGCGGTGGCCGGACAGGAGATCACGCCCCGCAGGTACAGCGCGGCCTTGAACGCGCCGAGCGCCGATGAGCTGCCTCCCATGCGGTGCCCGCCGACTTTGACCATCCCGAACAGCGCGCACAGCCGCTCCTGTGCGGCCCGCCCCCGTTCCCAGTCGCCCTCTCGGCAGAGCCGGTCGAGGTGGACGTAACCCTGCGGGTCGACGTTTGCGAGACCGGGCACGGCACCGTCCGCGCCCAGGGCGAGCGCCGAGTCGACGACGAGTTCGGAGCCGGTGAGGACGCTGAAGCCGGTGATGCCGGTGTGCGTCCGCGCGCCCGTCACGACCGCGCGGAAGCCGGCCAGGTCACCGCTGGAGTCCTTGAGGCCGGCCAGCACACCGTCGGCGGCGAGCTCGAGGATCAGGTGCGCGTCGAGCTTGCTGTGGACGGATGCCGGCAGGTCGTAGGCGAAGACGGGCACGGAGGAACGGGCGGCGATCAGGCGGAAGTGGCGGGCGATCTCCGCCGGATGGGTACTGGTGTAGAAGGGCGCGGTCACCACGACCGCGTCCGCGCCCGCCGCCGTCACCTGCGCGACATGGTCCAGTACGCGCGGCGTCGTCATATCGATCGCCCCGGCCAGGACGGGGAGCTGACCGTCCACGTGGTCCACCACCGTGGACACGATGAGCCGCCGGTGGGCGTCCGTCAGATACGCCGCCTCCGAGGACGAGCCCAGCACGAACAGGCCGTCGACACCGCCCGCCACCAAGTGGTCCACGAGCCTGATCAGCGACGGGACATCCACCTCGCGGTCCGGTGTCAGGGGCGTACAGACGGGCGGAACGACACCGGTCAGCGGGGCGGGGATCGTCATGAAGGCTCCCGGATGTGCTGCGGGGACAAGACCTCGGCCACGGCGGCGGCCGGGGCGGCGGCGGACTCGGCCTCCGCCACCAGCGTGCGCGTCGACCGGCCCTCCTCCACAGGATGGTGGCACCGATAGCGGTGACCGGGGCGCAACGCGGCCGTGAACTCGGGCATCGCTCCCCCGCACACCTCGTCCGCCTTCCAGCACCGGGTCCGGAACGGGCAGCCGCTCGGCGGCCGGGTCGCCGACGGGACGGGACCGACCAGCGGGATCGGGTCGACAGGGTCGAGGAGGCCGGGGGTCGCGGAGAAGAGGGCCCGGGTGTACGGATGCCGGGAGCGGTCGGTGACCTGGTCGGCCGGTGACTCCTCCACGATCCGCCCGAGGTACATGGTGATCACCCGGTCGCTCATCCGCCGTACCGTCTGGATGTCGTGCGAGACGAACACCAGAGCCAGGCCGAGGCGCTCCTTCAGGTCCAGCAGCAGGTTCAGGATCTGGGCGCGGACCGACACGTCCAGCGCGCTCGTCGGCTCGTCGGCCACGACGAGGCCGGGGTCGAGGGCGAGCGCCCGCGCGATCGCCACCCGCTGGCGCTGGCCGCCGGACAACTGGCCGGGCAGGGCGTCCGCCAGAGCGCGGGGCAGGCCCACGAGGGCCATCAGCTCCCGGACCCGGTCGGCTCGTTCGGCCGGGGTGCCGCGCCGGTGCACGTCCAGGGGGTCCCGCAGGATCTGTCGTACGGGCAGCCGGCGGTTCAGCGCGGTCGACGGGTCCTGGAAGATCATGCCCGTGCTGCCGCCCACCGCCGTGCGGCGCTCGGCCGGTGTCATGGACCACAGATCGCGGCCACCGAACGACACCGTGCCGGACGTCGGCCGCTCCACGCCCACCAGCACCTTCGCCAGCGTCGACTTCCCGCACCCCGACTCGCCGACCACGCCGACCGTCTCGCCGGGCGCGACGCTGAGGTCGGCGCCGGTGAGCGCGTACACCTTGTCCCGGGTGAACAGGCCGCCGCTGCGGGCCTTGTGGACGACGTGCGCATCGGACAACGCCACCAGTGCGGTCATGTGACGGCCTCGCTCTCCGTGGTCATCAGGTCGATCGCGGGGTGGTGGCAGGCCGCCGTGTGCGTACGTGTCCCCACCAGGTCCGGCGTCGTCGTACGGCACACCTCGCTCGCCCTCGGGCAGCGGTCGGCGAACCGGCAGCCGGCCGGGAAGTCGGCCGGGGAGGGCACGACGCCCTTGATCTGGGTCATCCGCTCGGCCGCCGACTCCAGCGAGAGCACGCTGCCCAGCAGCCCGCGCGTGTAGTGGTGGGCCGGGGCCTCCACCAGGTCGGCCGTCACCCCGGTCTCGACGATCTGCCCGCCGTACATGACGACCACCCGGTCGGTGACCGCCGAGACCAGCGCCAGGTCGTGCGAGACGAGGATCAGCGCGAAGTCCAGCTCCTCGCGCAGCCGGAGCAGCAGCTCCATGACCTGCGCCTGGACGGTCACGTCGAGGGCCGTGGTCGGTTCGTCGGCGATGATCAGTCTGGGGCTCCGGGACAGGGCCATCGCGATCAGGACGCGCTGGCGCTGGCCGCCGGACAGCTCATGGGGGTAGCTGCGCAGGGTGCGTTCGGGGTCGAGGCCGACCAGTTCAAGCAACTCGGTGGCGGTGCGCGTGCCGCCCCGGCGGACGAGTTGCTTCAGCTGCGCCCTGATCGTCATCGCCGGGTTCAGGGACGACAGCGCGTCCTGGTAGATCATCGCCATCTCGTGGCCCAGCAGGCGGCGTCGTACACGCATCGGCTCGCCGACCAGCTGCCGCTGGTGGAAACGGACATGGCCGCGGACCCGGGCTCCCTTCGGCTCCAGGCCCATCACCGTCAGCGCCGTCAGCGACTTGCCGCAGCCGGACTCGCCGACCAGTCCGAGGACCTCACCCGGCTGCACCTCGAAGCTGATGCCGTCGACGATGTCCACCCCCGCATGGCGGGCGTCGAAGCCGATGGCCAGGTTCTCGACGGCGAGGACGGGCTGCGCGGACGAAGGGAGGGGGCGGGCCCGTGTCCGCAGCCGCGCGGCCGCCTCCGTCAGCCCCGGCAGTTCCAGGACCTTCCCGTCGCCGGGCTCGGGGGCCGCCGGCCGGTCCTCCTCGGCAGCGGGCGCGGACACGTCCCGGGCCGCCGGTGCGGCCCACGCGTCCGAGACGCCCTCGGAGAGGATGTTCAGCGACAGTACGGTGACCAGCATCAGCAGGCCCGGGAAGACTGTGGCCCACCAGCCGCCGGTCAGCACCATGTTCTTGCCGTCCGCGATGACGCTGCCCCAGGACGGGTCCGGGGGCCGCACACCCGCGCCGATGAAGGACAGCGACGCCTCGAAGACGATGGCCTCCGCTACCTGCACGGTGCAGAACACCAGCACGGGGGCGGCGCAGTTGACCGCCACGTGCTTGATGACGATGTGCGGGGTGCGGGCGCCGATGACGTGCTCGGCGGTCACATAGTCCTCGCCGTACTGGTCGAGGACGTTCGCCCGTACGACCCTGGCGACCGGCGGGGTGAACAGGAACGCGATCGCGCAGATCAGCACGGTGATGCCGCCGCCGAAGACGGCGACCAGGACAGCGGCGAGCGCGATGCCCGGGAACGCCATCACCATGTCCAGGCAGCGCATCAGCGTCTCGTCGACCGCCTTGCGGGAGGTGGCGGCGACAGCGCCGAGGAGCGCCCCGACGACGAGGGCGAGCGCGGTGGCTCCGAGCCCGATCGCGAGCGACCAGCGGGCGCCGTACATCAGGCGGCTGAGGATGTCCCGGCCTAGGCTGTCCTGCCCCATCCAGTGCCCGGCCGACGGATGTCCGGTGCCGTCCACCGGCGGCTGCTGGCCGAGCGGGTCGTGCGGGGCGAGCAGCGGCGCGAACAGCGCCACCAGCACGACGACGGCCAGGAAGCAGACCGCGACCTTCGACAGCGGCGGCAGCCGGCGCCATCCCCGCAACCGGACGCCGGGCCGGGAGAGGGCCTCGGTGAGGCGCTTGCGGGTGAACATCAGGTCGCATCCCTCAGTCGCGGGTTGACCAGCAGATACAGCAGGTCGATGACGAGGTTCACGACCACGAAACCGGTGGCCGTGGTCAGTACGACGCCCTGCACGACCGCCGGGTCGCCGTTCTTCACGGCGTCGATCATCAGCTTCCCCATGCCCGGCAGCGAGAAGATCGTCTCGATGACGACCGCGCCGCCGAGCAGATAGCCCACGCGCAGACCCAGCACGGTGAGCGGGTTCATCAGGGCGTTGCGCAGGACGTTGCGGCCGACGACCACGCGGGGCGGCAGACCGCTGCCGATCGCCGTCCGTACGTAGTCCTTGTCCAGCTCCTCCACCACGGAGGTCCGCACGATCCGGGTGAGCTGCGCGGCGACCGGCAGGGAGAGCGCGAGCGCGGGCAGGGCCATGGTCTTCAGCCAGCCGCTCAGTGAGTCGGCCGGGTTGATGTAGCCGCCGGTCGGGAACCAGCCCTTCTCGACGGCCAGGTACTGGATCATCAGCAGCGCCAGCCAGAAACCCGGCGCCGCCACTCCCACGAGCGAGACGACCCGGATGATCTGGTCGGGCAGCCGGTCGCGGTGGATCGCGGCGGTGACCCCGCCGAGCAGCGAGAGCACCACCGCGATGCCCAGTCCCAGGAAGGTGAGCTGGAGGGTGAGCGGCAGCGCGGTGCCGACCTGCTCGATCACCGGCGCCCTGGTCAGTGTGCTGGTGCCGAGGTCGCCGTGGAGCAGGTCGCCCACGAAGCCGACGTAGCGGACGGGGAAGGGGTCGAGCAGGCCGTTCTGCGCCCGGAAGTCGTGCAGTTGCCGCGGGGTCGGATTGGCTCCCTGGAAGAACGCCGACGCCGGATCGACGTCGGAGAACCGCATCACGAGGAACACGAACAGGACGATCCCGAGCATCAGCGGCACGAGCAGCGCGACGCGCCGCAGCAGGATTCTGGCGATGGCGACCACGTACGAACTCCCCTGTCGCCTAAGCCCACTTGGCTTGCAGCAGATTGATGCCCGGGTACGGCTGTGCCCTCATCCCCGTGAGCCTTTTTGCGTCCCACGCCGTCATCAGCTCGTTGTGCACGACCGGGTAGAGGACGGCCTGTTCGGCGACGATGTCGATGTAGTCCTGGATCATCGTCTTCTTCTTGCCGGCGTCCGGTTCCCGCGTCGCCCGGTCCATGTCCCTGAAGAGCCGCCGCGCCACGGGGTTGTCCGCCCACCGGGCATAGCCCATCCAGAGGTTCTGGGGGCCGTAGTTGTAGTGCATGATCAGGTCGGCGTCCAGCCCGAACTGATTCGGGTTCGAGGCCGCCACGACGACCTGGTAGTCCTGCTTCTGGTCCATCTTGGTGAAGACGGCCGTGGTCTCCTGCGGCGACAGCGTCGTCTCGACGCCGATCGCGTCCCAGGACGCCTTGATGGTCGGCAGGCAGTCCACGATCCAGCTGACGTTGACCGCCAGGATGTCGATCTTCAGCCCCTTGACCCCGGCAGCTTCGAGGAGCTGCTTCGCTTTCTTGGGGTCGTACGAGTAGACGATCTTCGCGGGCCGGTAGCTCGGGTTGCCCTCGTCGAGGAACGACGTCGACGGCTTCCCGTGCCCTTTC
This sequence comes from Streptomyces sp. SD15, assembly GCF_054462255.1. Lineage (NCBI taxonomy): Bacteria > Bacillati > Actinomycetota > Actinomycetes > Kitasatosporales > Streptomycetaceae > Streptomyces > Streptomyces sp. SD15. The sequence continues at coordinate 101,807 of NZ_JBTLMO010000010.1, forward strand.
AGGGCGACCTCGACCATCGTGCCGGTGTCGATGGCGTGGTGCAGCGCCTGCCGGACCCGTACGTCGTCGAAGGGTTTGTGCCGGGTGTTGAACATGAGGAAGAGGTTGTTCATCCCCGCGGCGCCCCGGACGGTCATGCCGCCCTTCGTGAGCTGGGCGATGTTGGCGTACGGGATGTTGTCCGCGATCCGCGCGCCGGCGCCGGCCCCCGAGATCTTCGCGACGCGGGGTGCGGCGTCCACCATGGTCTGCCAGTTCATCTTCTTGAACGCGGGCCTGCGCGGCCCGTTGTAGGCGGCGAACGCCTCGAAGACGGTGTTCGACTTCGGGTGGTGCGCGGTCTGCCGGTACGGGCCCGAGCCGATCGCCTTGCCCCTGATCGCGTCGTCCCAGGCGCCGGGCCGGGAGAAGACGTGCCGGGGCATGATCTTCGCGAGGGTGAGTCGCGCAATCCCTTCGGGGAAGGGGAATTTCAGCACCAGCTCGACGTTGTGCGCGTCGATCTTCCGGACCTCCCGCAGCCAGCCGGCGAAGAAGCCCTTCGCGAGGGTCTGCGTCTTCGGGTCGAGGATCCGGTCGAAGACGAAGACCACGTCGTCGGCGGTGACCGGCGTCCCGTCGTGGAACGTGGCGCCCGCGCGCAGCCGGAACGTCCAGGACGTGCCGCTGAGGTCGGCGGGTACCCGCGTGGCGAGCGCGGCATATGGCTCGCGCGAGATCGGATCGGTGTCGACCAGCCCCTCGTAGATGTGGTTGTTGGCGGCCGTGGCGAACGCGGACGCGGTCTGTGTCGGATCCCAGCTGCCGTCGTTCCCGTAGCCGATGACGGCCATGAGCGTGGCGTTCTTGCCGCCGCCCGAACCGCCGGTGTCGTTCGTGGACTCCGGACCCCACGAGCAGGCGGCCGACGACGCGGACAGGGCGGCGGCCGCGCCGAGCGCACCGGTGTACTTCAGGAACGACCGGCGGTGCGGCGCCGGGGGGTCGGGCGTCATAGGGGGCAGCGTGACATAAAAGGGTCCGTGGGGGCGGACAAGGCATCGCACACGAATGGCGTATTTTCCAGAAATTCGACCGGTGGAGGAGTGTCGGAGGAGTGCCGGAGGAGTGCCTCCGCCCCTGTTTACTCTGGCCCTGTGACCTCTGACCCTGTGACGGAGACCTGGAACCCGAGCGGCGCGGGCGTCCTGTGCCTGCCCTCCGGTCGACTGGTGCGGGGCCGTGCCCTGCGCCGGCCGTTCCCGCCCGACGGCCCACTACCGACGTACGCCGTCCATCTGCTCGGCAGACAACCCCCCGAAGTCCCTTGGGAGGCACACTGGTTGCGCTGGCCGGACTTCCGGCTGCCTGCCGACCGGGCCGAGGCCCGGGCGGTACTCGCCGAGGCCTGGAACCGGGCGCCCGTCGACCGCGTCGAGATCGCCTGCGGCGGCGGCCGGGGCCGCACCGGCACGGCCCTGGCCTGCCTCGCCGTCCTCGACGGAGTCCCGCCCAAGGAGGCGGTGGACTTCGTCCGCCGCCACTACGACCGGCGGGCGGTGGAGACGCCCTGGCAGCGCGGGTACGTACGCCGCTTCGCCGACTGACCGCTCAGGGGCGGGCGGCCCGGAAACGGAGCCCGCCGGCCTCCGGGTGCAGACGCGTCGTCATCGGGCTCATGCGACCGGCCGACTGGGCCTGCCGCGTTTACCGTTGCGGGTCAGCGCCGGACTCTCACCGAACTTCCCCCCACGGGACGCGTCGGCGAGCGGCACACCGGCGGATTGCGGGGGCACCGGGTGGAGTACGGGGACCCCGGTGAGGTTACGCGCGCTTGCGAGGAGGCTGGACCTTGATGTGCAGCGGTGCGAGCAGGTCGTTCAGGTAGGCGCGGCCCGCCGTGGTGTTCAGCTCCAGCGAGGGCTCCGACGACGGCTTGAGCAGGGCGGGGCCGTCCTCCCGCTCGTACAGGGCGCAGACCTCGCCCGACACCAGGCCGAAGTCCTGGCGCGACGGCCAGCGCAGGCCCACGGCCCAGGAGGCCTGGCCACGGATCCAGGAGCCCCAGCGGCGGGTGCGCGGATAGGCCGGGGCCTCGGACTGGACGAGCCAGATGTCCTGATGGACCGCTGCCAGATGGGCGTTGTCCGTCAGGTCGACCAGCGGCAGGTCGATGGCCGCGACGACCTTGGACAGCACCATGTCCCGCACCTTCGGCTGGGTGATGCGCCGCCGCCCGTCCGGCCGCGGCCGCAGATCGCGGGCCAGGGTCTCGCACACGGCGGTCAGCGGGGACAGACCGGCGTACAGATACGGGAGCTTCTCGGGGCTCAGCCCGTCCTTGATGTGGCAGAACCGTCCGCCGTCCCAGTGCAGATCGGCCGGTACGGACTTGAACTCGGTGGCTCCGCGCCGGGAGCTGTGCACACGCCACAGCTCGGTACCGGCAGGCAGCACATGGCGGTGCGGCTTCGCCCGGACGGTCGGGGCGGGGATCATCTGGTCGGGCACGTGCTCACCACTCCGGGATCTCGGCTCGCGCGGCGGACAGCAGAGCGTGGTCCACTCCGGTGCCCAGCAGCCTCGCGGGCGCGGCGTCGAGCCACACGTTGGAGCCCAGCCACCAGTCGGCGGCACCCCAGGGGTCCACGTCGGCCGACAGCAGTCGGTTGATCTCGACGACGACCTCGTACGGTGTCCCGGACTCCGGATCGAGCTGGAACGCGGGGACACGCTCCACCTCGTGCTCGTCGGTCAGCAGGATCAGGTCGTGGGTCTGCTCGGGGGGGAGGGTGAGAGAGGCAGCCGGGAGGGCGGGTTCGGCGAGGAGCCAGGCGTCGTCGGAGTCGGGGCGGTAGGCGGGGTCGGATTCAGGTTCAGGGTCGGGTTCGAGTTCGAATTCGAGTTCGGTCGCGTCGCTCGTCGCATCGCTCGTCGCGAATGCCGGGCCCGTCACGTCCATGAGCAGAAGCCGGAGTGCCGCGAGCAGATCGGTGCTGTCCTGCGCCATCGGCGGCGCGATCTGGAAGCGGACTCCCGGCGGCGCCAGTGCCTGGCGCAAGGGGTGGTCGGGCGGCGTGAACGGTTTGACCAGATCGCGTACGTCACTGGCGGCGGCCACGGGATCCGACTCGGCGTCCGCCAGGATCTCCGCCAGTTCCTCGCGTGCGGGCGCGTCCAACAGGCTGGAGAGCTCCGCCCAGTGAGCATGGATCGCCTCAACGGCATCTGCCAGGAAGGACATACCGACGACCCCCTCTCCCGGCAGGCACCGTAACAGCAGTGGAAGAAGACCGGGTGGGGATCGTCGAATCGGAGTCGGGCACGCGCCGCGTGATGCATCATGGGCGCCTGGCATCGCCCGAGGGAGTCGGTGCACGTCGTCGATCGCCCGCCGACCGGGCCCCGGGCCCGCCCCGAACCGACGATGAGCCCTCTCCCGCGCGGTTCAACTGCGACCCTGGGGGAGGGTCCTTGAGCAACTCCGCGGCATACGAGTGGACTTACGTCGACGTCGAGGCCGAACGACGCCGGGACCTGCGCGCCCAGCTCGCGCAGGAGACCACCCGCTCACGCGACCTGCGCGGACAGGCCAAGTCGCTGCGCCGGGCTTACGGTACGGACAAGATCGACGTGTACGTCGTCACCGTGGCCTCCGGCGCCGACTCGACGGAGCTGGCCGCCGCCCTGGAGTCGGCCCGCCGGATCAACCAGCGGGCGGAGGCCGACCTGAGCCGGGCCGCCGCCGACGTCTGGTCCCTGCCGCCCGCCGAGACCGAGCAGCGCAAGGAGTCCCGGCCGGCCGCGCGCCCGGCACCGGTGTCGGCCGACCGGGCCGGCGAGGACCGCGCCGCGCGGGCCAGGGCGTCGGCTCTGGTGGAGGCCGAGGCGCTGCTCAAACGCGACGGACCGGCCTGCGAGCCGGACGACCTGCCCGTCTTCGCCCGCCGCCTGGAGGCGTTGCGGCAGGCGCGCGGCGCCGAGGAGGCCCGGACCCTCTTCCATGACCTCGGCGTCCTCGTCCACAAATCGACGCAGCGGCAGCGGAACGCCGCCCGGACGGCCGCGTTGCGGGCCGCGCTGCTCGACCGGCTGGAGGACGCCGCTCCGGAGGACCGGGAGCGGCTGGCGACAGCCGTCGCCGAGGCTCCCGATCCGGCCCACCTGGAGCGGGAGGTGGAGTGGGCGGTGGCGCGCGAGGACACCGCCCGGTACCGGTCCGCGGTCGCGGACACCGTGATGCGGGTGCTGCGCGAGCGCGACTACGCGGTGGGCGACGACTTCGCCGACCTGCTGGCCGAGGACGGCAGCGTCGTCGTGCCCTTCGGCGCGGCGGCCGAGGCGTCCGGCGAGGCGGCGGTTCCCGACGGCTACGGGCTGCGGGTGGTGCTCGCTCCGGACCGGCCCGGCCTCACCACCGTGCTGGTGGCCGAAACCGAGACCGAGGCCGAGACCGACCACCGGGTCCAACAGTGGTTCTGTGAGGGCCAGTTGCCCACCATCGAGGACGCGGTGCGCGCACAGGGCGTGGAGCTGGCCCGCAAGTCCGCGCTGCCGCCCGGGGTACGGCCCACGGCCGTGGTACCGGACGGTTCATGGCCCGACACCGGCCGCGCCCATGACCGTACGGAGGACCAGGCGGACGAGACGGGTCGGGTGGACCAGACGGATCAGGCGGACGAGACGGGCCGGACGGAGGAGACCGGCGGGGCGGACGAGACGGACCGGGCGGAGCCGCGTCGCAAGAAGAAGGCCAAGCCCGCGCGGCGTACCTCGTACGGACAGGAGTGGTCGCGTGAGCGCTGACACCAGCGGTGCCGGTGGGCCGTTCGACAAGGCAGGGCCGTTCCACAAGGAGCCCCCGGCACCCGCAGCCCCGCCCCTGGCCCCCGCCTGGATCCGTGAGCTGGACATGGCCCTCACGGTGTACCCGCAGATCCTGCTGACCGGCAACGTCCGCGATGTGTTCCTGCTGCCCGAGGACGGCGAGGGCGGGGTGGCCGCGCCCGAGCCGGATCACGCCCTCATGCCCTACAGCCTGGAAGAGGTCATCGAATCGGTCTGCCGCACCCGGGGTTACGGCGCCCTGGCCCGGCAGAGCATGGTGATCGACCACGTGGTCGCCTGGCGGCTCACCGGCGAGAAGTTCGAACTCCCGCCCGCCCTGCGCCGTATGGCCGAGGAGGACGCCCGTGCCGCACGCGGGCACGACGAGAACCCCGACGGCGCCGACGACCAGGACGACGACGACATCGAGGCGGGCATCGCCCGGATGCGCGAGATCATGATCGGTACGGTCCAGCACACCGGCCCCGCGATCGGCCTGATCATTCCCTACACCGCCCGCCTCGGATCGCCGCGCAACCCCGTGGCCGGCGAGGCGGCCCGACTGCTGGCCGCCGCCGAGGAACTGGGGCACACCGCGCGTCCGGTCCGCGGCAGCGGGGGCGTGACGCCGTACAACACGATCTTCTGGGTGGTCGAGAAGCAGGAGGACCTGCCCCTCGAATTCGCCATCGGCAGCCGGGCGGTGCGCGTGATCACCGTGCCCGAACCCCCGCACGACCAGCGCCACGCGGCCGGCCGGTTCGTGGTCGAACGGCTCGCCCGGCGCCGGACGAGCGAGGGCGCGGCGCCCGCCGCGGAGGGGGAACAGCTCCAGGCGACCGAGGCGCTCGCCCGCTCCTCGTACGGCATGGGCGTCGGCGAGATCCTCGCGGTCGGCCGGATGGCCGCCGACCGGGGGCTGCCCCTGAGCCGCCTGGACGAGGCCGCGCGGCTGTACCGGGTCGGCGTACTCGACAACCCCTGGGCCACCCAGGCCGTGCGCGAGAACATCCTCAACGGCGAGGCCTACCTCAACGCCCAGGTCATCGGCCAGCCGCACGCCGTACGGCGCACCATCGAGATCTTCATGCGCTCGGCGGCCGGACTGACCGGCGCCCAGTCGTCCAGTTCACCGAGCCGACCGCGCGGCACGCTCTTCCTGTCCGGGCCCACCGGCGTCGGCAAGACCGAACTTGCCAAGGGCGTCGCCAAGATGATCCTCGGCGAGGACGCCCGGCCGATCCGCTTCGACATGAGCGAGTTCGCCGAGGAGCACGCCCGGGACCGGCTGATCGGGGCGCCGCCCGGCTTCGTCGGGCACAGCGCCGGCGGTGAGCTGACCAACGCGGTGCGCGCGCACCCGATGAGCGTGCTGCTCTTCGACGAGATCGACAAGGCGCACCCACGGTTGTTCGACCTGTTCCTGCAGATCCTGGAGGACGGCCGGCTCACCGACGGACAGGGCGCCACGGTCCACTTCACCGAGTGCGTACTCATCTTCACCTCGAACCTGGGCGTGTCGGCGGAGGTGCTCAGGCCGAAGAACCGGCGCGGCGCCAAGCCGGACGGCGGTGGAGGCGAGGGCAGCGGTGACGAGGAGGCCACCGAGGCCAAGCCGGGGTCGCGGCTCTCCCGCCACGACAAGCCCGAGGATGTGCGCGAGGCCCTGCGGGCAGCGTTCGACGCCTTCTTCAACGACCACATCGGACGGCCCGAACTGCGCAACCGGTTCGGCGACAGCTTCGTCCCGATGGACTTCATCCAGCCCGACTCGGTGCGGCTGATCCTCGACAAGGCCCTGGCGTCCGTGATCGGGCGCGTCAAGGAAGCCCACGGCGCCGAACTGACGGTGGCCGACGACCCCTGGGAGGTCCTGCGCGTCGAGGCCACCCGCCGCCTGGACCACGGCGGGCGCGGCGTGGTCACCGCCGTGGAGTCCGCGCTGGTCAACCCGCTCTCCCGAGAGCTGTTCCACCAGCCCGCCCGGCCCGGGGAGCACATCGAGATCGAGGCCGTGGACGGCCAGGACGAGGCGTACACGGTGAAGGTACGGCGATGGATGTGAGGGACGGTACGGCGGGGGAGAGTGCGGACGGTACGGCGGGGGAGACGCCGGACGGTACGGCGGGGAAGGCGCCGGACGGTACGGCGGGGAAGGCGCCGGACGTACGGGACGCGCCGGGGCCGGTGTTGCGTGTGTCCCAGGTGCTCGGGCCCATCACCGCGCTCGGTCCGGGCCGGCGCCTCGGCGTGTGGGTGCAGGGCTGTCCGCTCGCCTGCGCCGGGTGCATGTCCCGCCACACCTGGGATCCGCGCGGCGGTCGTGACGTCGGTGTCGAGCGGCTGGTAGGGCTGTGGCACCGGGGGCTGGCCGATGGCTACGACGGACTGACCGTCAGCGGCGGTGAACCGCTGGAACAGCCGGAGGCCCTGGCCGCGTTGCTGGACGCGGCCGACCGGGTGCGCCGCGGGGCGGGCCGTGCGGACGCCGACCTCCTCGTCTACACGGGCTGGGAGGACGCCGAGATCGCCGCCTCGCCGCAGGCCTTGGCCGCCCTCGACCGCGCCGACGCCGTCATCACCGGGCGCTACCGCGCGGGCGAACCGACCCCGCTGGTCTGGCGCGGCTCGGCCAACCAGCGGCTGATCCCACGGACCCCGCTCGGCCGCCGCCGCTACGGTCCTCATCTGCGCCGCCCCGCCGACCGCCCCGAGCTCCAGGTACGGGTGACGGACGGGGCCGTGCACATCGTCGGCGTCCCCAGGCCTGGTGAACTCAACGCGCTGGAACGGGATCTGGCCGCACGCGGCGTGACCTTCCGGGAGAACACATGGCGACCGGAGAAGACATCATGACGACCGAGACCACCCGCTACCGCTGTCCCGTGACCCCCGACGAGTGCCCGTCGTCGACACGCCGCGGCTTCTGCCAGATCCACGAGTGGGAGCGGCTGGTACCCGAGCGGGTCTATCTGGTGGCCGGGTCGGAGGACGACGCGGCACAGACGTCCGGGCCGAGCGGAGACGGTCCGGGGGCGGCCGGGCAGGGTTCCGGTGGGTCCGGGGTGGCCGGGAGCGGCTCCGACGGCTCCGGCGCGGACGCCCGGAGTACGGACGCCCGCAGGGGAGGCCCGGCGCGGGTGGCCGGGCCCGGCCGCCGGAACCAAGGGCCAACCGCCCCGAACTATGAGAGCACTGCTCCGAATCGAGAGCGCCGCGCCTCGAACCGAGAGAGCACTGCTCCGAATCGAGAGCGCCCCGCGCCGAACTACGAGAGCACTGCTCCGAACCGAGAGCGCCCCGCGCCGAATCGCGACCGCCCCGCCTCAGGCCAAGGAGACGGCCGCCGCAACCGCCCGCCCCGCCCCGCCGGTCCGACCACCGACGGCCCCCACGCACCCAGCGGCCGATCCACCCCCGCCGCGCCCCCCACCCGGCTGCAATCGACGCCCACCCCCACGACCCGCCCCCGCCAGGACACGCCCCGCAGAGCGGCCCCCGCCCCGGCCGCTCCCTGCCTCGCGCTCGTGCTGGCCGGTGCGCTGATCCCCGTACGCGGTGTGGACCAGGACCCCACCCGGCTGGGCCGGGACGCCCCCGAGTGCGCTCACGTGCCGGGCCTGGCCGCGCTCGACCAGCTCTCCCGGGACCACGCCGAACTGCACTGGCACGCTGGCCGCCTCTACATCACCGACACCGACTCGTCCAACGGCACCTACGTCGACGACGAGCTCATCACCCGCCCCACCCAGCTCTGGCCCGGCGGCCACCGCCTCCGACTGGCCGAGGACGTGGACGTGGACGTCGTCGAACTCGACGCATACGGCGCGCCGCGCTGACCCGTACGACGACGCCACCGCACCGCCGCACTCGTTGAACCACCGTCACCCGTATTCGTACGACGCCACGACGCCCGGCAGCGCGCCGGGCACCAAGTACCCCTTCGAGGACCCCGCATGGCCGACAACTCGACCGAGGAACCGGCAGGCCCCGCCAAGCCGCCGCGAAAGCCACCGAGCCCGCCGACCCGCAAGCAGCGCTCAGGCGCTCTACCGCCGAGCCCCCCGACCCGCGTGCAAGGGACGGGCTCCACACCCCCGAAGCCCGAGACCCCTCCGATGCCCGCGAGCCCCCCGACACGCCAACAGGCCCAGGCCCCCGGCGTCGTCCCCCCGAGCCCGCCCACGCGCAAACAGCGCCCCCCGGCCAAGCCCGCGAATCCCGATGCCCCGCCCCGTGTCGTCCACCCCCGCCACACCGACCCGCCCACCCGCCGCGAGGCCCACAACACCGCCCGCGCCGAATTCCCCCAGGCCCTGCTCGACCGTTACGAGCCCCACAACATCGCCGGCGCCGGCAGCGAGGGCACCGTCTGGCACGTGCGGCGGCTCGCCGACGGCACCGACGCGGCGGTGAAGATCGCGCACCCGGGCCAGGCCATGGACATGGACACCCTGGAACACCTCGCGACCCCCGAGTTCCGCCGACACGTGCCCCGCATCCACGAGTTCGGTGACATCGCGATCGGCCCCACCGTGTGCGGCTGGGTGGCGATGGAGTATCTGCCCCTCACGTTCGAGGACCATCTGACCCGGCGACTGCGCGACGGAAAACCGCGCGAGGACCGGGCGCAGACCGAGCGGACCGTACGTGAACTCGCCGAGCTGCTGGACTTCTGGCAGACCCGCATCGACCGCAACCCCCTGGACCTGAAGCCCGCCAACATCCTCGTAAGACCGAGCAACGGCGCTAAGAGCGGCGGTAGGAACGGCGGCCGGTTCCAGCTCGTCGTCGCGGACTTCGGCGGCGTCGCACGGTTCACCGCGAGCCAGAGCTACCGCGACTTCCAGATCACCGCCCTCTACATGGCGCCCGAACAGATCGTCAACCAGAACCTGAAGGCCACCCCCTGGTGGACCCTCGGCCTCGTCCTCTACCAGGTGTTCACCGGACGCCCCCTCTACGTCCTCGGCGACGACGCCCGCATCACCGACGAGGCCTGGACCAGGCGACTGATCCTCAACAACGAGGTCGACCTGTCCGCCGTCACTGACGCCCAGCAGAACCTGCTGCTCCAGGGCCTGCTCACCAAGGACCCCGACGACCGCTGGACCGCGGCCGAGGTACGCCGCTGGCTCAAGGGCGAACAGCCGCCCGTCATCAGGCCGGACGCCCCGCCCACCGCACCCACCGCCCGCCACGCCAACCGCCCCATCACCTTCCGTGGCACCGCCCACCACGAGGCCGAGAGCCTCGCCGCCGCGATGGCCCAGCACTCCCAGGAGGCCGCGGACTGGCTCATGGGCGAGGACGGCCCACGGCTGGCGGCCTGGCTGCGCGACGACCTCAAGGACACCTCGTACGACAGCGGCCAACTGCTCGCCCTCAAGCGCGGCCCGGACCGGCCGATCCGGGCCGCCGTCGCCGCGCTCGCCTTCGTCGCCGTCTTCGCGCCCACCGCGTCACCGCAGTACCGGGGCCGTCGCGTCGACGCGGACGGCATCGCCCGGATCGCCCAGGGGCAGGGCGCGGTCGCGTTCGTCGACGAGCTGCTCAAGGCGAACGTGCCGACCATCGCGGCCGGCTTCCGCTGCGCCCACCCCGAGTGCGCCGAGGGCCGCTGCGAGGTGCTGCTCACCCTCGCCGACGAACTGCCCCGCACGATCGAGGAGGTCCGCAACCGGGCCCGTACGCTGGGCCGCCGGGGCGGCAACGGTAACGGCGGCGACCCCGACGCGCGCGAGACGAACGCCGCGTACGGCCTGGCCGCCGCGCTGATCGCGCACCCCGGGCAGCGGGGGCAGGCCCTCCGCCCGCTCACCGGACTGCCCGCCCCGCTCGCCTCGCTCATCGCGAAGGCGCCGGTGGGTGTGCTCGCCGCGTTGGCCGGACTGGGCGCGCTGCGCCACCGACTGGGCGCCACACTGAGCCGCCGCGGGCAGGACACCGGGTTCCTGAGGCGCTGGGCCGACCTGCACCGGCGGGCGGCGGGCGGCGACGTGCGGACGGTATCGGGCCGGGCGGCGCTGGTCGCCGCGGCCGTACTGCTGCCGCGGGTGCTGCGCGCCGACGCGATCGGGCAGGACCACGCGGTCACCCTCGGCGAATGGTGGTCCACCGCCTGGCGGCCACTGGCACGGCGACTGGCCGCCGCGGCCGCGCTGTTCGCGATGCTCTGGCTGCTGATCTGGTCCGGGGCGATGCTCCGGTTCGTCCACGACACCGGGCTCGGCTGGGACGCTCTGGACCCCGCCGACACGCTCACCGCGCCGCTCGCCCGCGCTGTCGACGCCGCCGCGGCGACCCAGACCGGCCTGTGCGCGGTGGCGCTGGCCGGTGCGGTGGCCTTCGCGGCGGCCCCCGCCCGGGTCTCCGCACGCCTGCTGCCGATAGGGGCGGCCCTCGCGGCGTACGTCGGCTACGCCCGCCCGGACCTGCCCCCGCTCGACCCGCTGCACGCTCCCGACTGGCTGACCGAGCGCATGCGTCACCTGCTGGGCGGCTGGCACAGCTGGAACGGCGTCACGGCCCTGCTCGTCCTCCCGGTGGCCTGCCTGCTGCTCATGAGCCTCGCCCGATGGCTGCTCGGCCAGGCCGGCACCGCGGAGGGGGAACAGACCAGGCTCCGGCGCGAACGAGCCGAGCAGCGCCGGGCCCGCGCCGGCCTGCCCCGGCGCCCCTACCAGAACCCGACGCGCTGGCGCACCGGCCCGCTCGGTACCCGAGACCGCGCCCTGTTCGCCCTCGCCGCCCTGCTCACGCTGGTCACCCTGTTGTGGGCGGCGGTCGAGGTACGCGTCGCGTTCACCGGGGAGCACCCCACCCTCGCCTCCTGGGGGACCGGGCAGCAGGGCGCCTCGTACCAGTCGCAGTACGTCCTCGCCTGCGCCGGAGTCTGCGGGCTGGCCGCGCTGGGCTCGCCCGCCGCCGCTCGCCGGGTGCTGAAGTGGGCCGTCGTCGTGGTTGTCGCGCTCGGCCTCTGGCCGCCCCCGGTGGAGCCCGCCCGCGCCGTGAGCATGCCTGTACTCCCCGACCTGTTCACCGAGTTCGCGACCACCTGGGGACACGCGTCGTTCTGGGCAGCCCTGTTGCTGGCCCTGCCGCTGAGCCTCTACGCGGCCGGTTTCGCCGTACGCCGCACCCGGCGAGCCGCGCGATGACCAGCCCGCCTCCGCCGGTTGCCGTGCCCGGCCCCCCGGAGATCGCTCCCGGCGCCGGACCGCTCGAACTGCTCGACCACGCCGAGCGGTTGCTCGAACACCATGACGAGCAGGATCGCCCCGAGGAGGCGGGCGGTTCGTGGCGGCGGTGTCGGGACGTGTTGCTGCGCGCCCGGGACCTGCTGGAGGGGCAGGCGGCCGACGCCGACCCGGCCGCGCTGGCCCGCGTCCGGTTCCTGCTGGGCCTCACCCTCTCGGTGGGGTACTGGCAGGCCCTGGCCGGGCACGGCGAGGCCTACGGCGTCCAGGATCCGCCCGGTATCCGGCGCACGGCGGCCGACCTGCTCGACCTCGGCCGAGCCACCCTGCCGCAGGACGCCGAGGCGTACGCCACCGCCTGCGTACGCCTCGGCCTGCTGCTGCACTCCCGGTACGAGGACACGCTCGCTGCCGAGGACGCCGAGGGCACTCTCGATGCCGAGGACGCCGAGGACGTACGACAAGCAGCCGTCCCCGACGCCCGCCCCGACGACCTCGACGAGGCCCTCACCGCCTTCGACGACGGCATGCCGTTGCTCGACGAAGATCTCCACCCCGGCCTGTTCGTCACCTACGGCTGCGCGCTCGCCGACCGCTACGACCGCGACCGCGCCCCCGACGACCTGCGGGACGCGGCGGCCGTCCTGGAGGCGGTGCTCGACGCGCTGCGCCCGCCCGGCTGGGAGCCCGCCGAGACCGGTGCGGGCTCCTGGGCGGACGAGGCCGACCAACTGGAGATCGACGCCCGGGTACGGCTGGTCAAGCTGCTCCAGGAGTCCCCCGAGGCCGCCGACGTCCGACAGGCCCACGACCACCTTGAGTTGCTGGCCGCGACCGTCCCGGACGAGCACTCCGCCCGGATCTTCGCCGCCGGCCACCTGGTCGACGTCTACCGCGAGCGCGGCGGCGGCCCCGTACGGCCCGAGGACCGCCCGGCGTACCTCGCGCGGCTGCGCGATCTGCACCGCCTCCTCGACCCCGAGGGCCCCTACCACGCCCAGGCGGCGGCGATGCTGGGCGCGGCCCTCGCGGAGCGGGACGAGTCGGCCGGGCCCGGTTCGGCGCCCACGGCGGAGAACGAGGAGGCCGTCGGGCTCCTGAGCGAGGCCCTCGACGGCCTGGCCGACGACGACGGCCTGCGCCCGCCGAGCCACGCCGTCCTCGGCTGTCTGCTGAACACCCTGCACGAGCGTCATCCCACGCGGTACGACAACGACGAGGCCCTGCGCCACCTGGAGCGCGCCGTCGAGCTGTACCCGCCCGACGACCCGATGCGCAGCGACCTGCTCAACCAGCTCGCGCACGCCGCCATCGTGCGGGACGACCGGGGCCGCGGCGACCTGGAGGGCGTCGACCGCACGATCGCCGTGCTGAACGAGTCCATGCGGGTGCCGTCCGCGACGCCGGGCTTCGGCTCGCAGGCCCACGGGGCGTACGCCGCCGCGCTCAGCCAGCGCCACGCCCTGTCCAACTCCGCCGACGACCTGGACGCGGCGATCCGCCATCTGACGGCGGCGTTCCGGCAGACGGCCGTCGACGACGTGAACCGGGTGGTGTACCTGCAGAACCTGGCCGTCAACCTCTACCAGCGCTACCAGACGCGCGGGGACCTCCAGGACCTGGAGACCGCCACCCGCTACATGCAGGAGGTCAGGGCCGTCCTCGACGGCGGCGACACCGGCGTGCCCATCGATCTGTACCTGGTCGAGCGGGACCGGCCGTACCTCGAACACGGCCTCGCACAGCTGCAGTTCATGCTCGCCATCAACACCCGCTCCGAGCCCGGGATGGCGGCGGCCGTCGAGTCCATGCGCCGGCTGCGGGACTCCCTCGACGAGGACGACCCGGGGCGCCTCCCGCTCGACGCGGACTTCGGCCTGATGCTGATGGTGCGTTCCTTCTACGGCGGCACCGCGCGGGACCGCCTGGACGGGCTCGTCCTCATGTCGGAGACCGTGGAGGCGCTGCCCGAGGGCCACCCCGAGCGGCCCAGGCTGCTGCTGCGGACGGCGGGCGCGGTGCTGATGACCTCGTTCACGCCCTACAACAAGCGGGGTGTCGAGTCGGCGGAGAAGATGCTGCGCGACGTCATCGCCGCCGTGGCACCTGAGAGCCAGGAGGGACTCCGGGCGAGCGGGCTGTACGCGATCCTGTGCCACAACCGTTTCCTCCACGCCCGTGCTCCCGCCGACGCCGACCGGGCGATCGAGGTGGCCCGCGCGGCCCGCGTACACATGACGGACCGTGCCCCGTCCCCGGTCGGCACCCTCCTCACCAACGTCCTCGCCGACTCCCTGCGGGCCCGCTCGGCCCCCGGCGACGACGAGGCCGGGCGACGCACGGGTGTCGCCGGGCTGCGCGAGGCGGCCACCGTCGTACTGCTCCAGGCCGCCGCGGAACCGGCGCTCCAGATGGCCCGCACCGCCTCCGACCGGGCGCTGCAGATTGCCCGCTGGTGTCTGGCGGACGACGATCTGGCCGGTGCCGTGGAGGCCCTGGAGCTGGGCCGCGGGCAGGTGCTCCACGCCTCCACGACCACCGCCGACGTGCCCGCCCTGCTGCGCGAGGCCGACCGGACGGACCTGGCCGAGGAGTGGGAGGGCGGCGGCAGCCGCCGGGCACCGGCCCCGATCGACGTGGCGGAGCTGCTGGACGGTCCGGGCTCGCTGCTGGGCGCGCTCGGCGAGGGGGCCGAGCTGCCGCTCCCCGACGACCTGCGGCAGCGTACGCTCACGGCCCTGGCCCGCTCCCGTACGGGCGCCGCCCTGATGACCCCGCCCACGGTCGACGAGATCGCCGCCGCCCTGCGCCGGGCCGAGGCCCACGCGCTCGTCTACCTCCTGCCGCCCGGCGGCGGTCGCGCCGGCACCGCGGTCGTCGTCACCCACGAAGCCGATGTCGGCACGGTCGACTTCGGCCTGCTGCGGCACGAGGGCCTCGACGTCCTGGAGACCTACCGGGAGGCCCACCGCCGCCGCCAGGCCGCACTGGACCGACAGCCCGCCGACCTGGAAGCCCAGGAGGCGGCACACGTCCGCTGGCGCTCCGCGCTGGAGGAACTGTGCGACTGGGCCGGCCCGATGGTGATGGCCCCGCTCACCCGCTCACCCCTGATCCAGCAGGCAGGCCCCGAACCCCACCTGGTCCTTGTCCCGTTCGGCGACCTCGGCGGGATCCCCTGGCACGCCGCCCTGCTCAGCAGCGGCCGACGCCACGGCACCCGCCCCGTCCGCGCCGTCGAACGCCTGGCCCTCTCCTACGCGGCCTCCGCCCGCCAGCTCCACGAGGGACTTGGCCGCCCCCGCCTGCCGCTCGACGCCCGCCCGGTCATCGTCGGCAACCCCGACGGCACGCTGCCCGGCGCCACCACCGAGGCCCGCCAGATCCACACCGCTCTCTACCCGGGCGGCCAACTCCTCGGCAAGGTGCGCCGCGCGTCCGGTCCCGGCAGCCCCGCCGAGGTATTGGCCGCACTCCCGGGCCGCGAGGGCGCCGGCGCCTCCGTCCTCCACCTGGCCTGCCACGCCCGCCCGTCCGGCAACTCCCCCCTGGACGCATGCCTGTTGCTGGCGCCCGCGGAGGGCGGCACCGGACGGCTGCCGGTCCGCGAGATCCTCCGCCAGGCCCGGGGCCGCCCGCCCGGCGCCCCCGGCGGCCTGGTCGTCCTCGACGCCTGCGTCAGCGACCACGCCACCGGCGACTTCGACGAGGCCCTGACCCTCTCCACGGCCTTCCTTGCCGCCGGGGCCACCGGGGTCGTCGGCTCGCGATGGGAGGTCCCCGACGGCCTCACCGGCCTCATGATGTACGTCTTCCACGACCGCCTCCGCACCGGCGCCACCCCGGTACGGGCGCTGCGCGAGGCCCAGTTGTGGCTGCTGAACCCCGACCGAGTGATCCCCGACGACATGCCCCGCGCGATCGCCGACATCCTCCACGACGGAGATCCGGCCGCCCTGGAACTGTGGGCGGCCTTCGCCTGTCAGGGACACTAGTGCGGTTGTACGGCTGTACGGCCATGGCTGGTGGTACGGGGGAGGCGTGATGGACTCGGCCTTGACGGGCCTGCTGGTGGCGGTGGTGGGCGTGGGCGGCACGCTGGGTTCGGCCTGGCTGACCCAGCGCCGCGGTGACGCGTCCCGCCGCGAGGAGTGGGAGCGCCTCGAACGCACCCGCCTCGCCGAACTCACCGCGCAGCGCGCGGAGTCGGGCCGGGAGGCCCGGCGGGCGGCGTACACGGAGTTCAACGCCGCCGCCCGCCACTACCTGGCGACACTGAACGACCACGCCCACGTGCTGCGCATCGGATACGACGCGCAGGACTCCCTCGCCACGGTCGAGACGGCCCGCGTGGACTACCGCCGCCGATACGCCGAGGCCCAGATGATTGTGCCGGACACGGTGCTGGCGGAGGTGAGACGCGTCGACAGCGGCCTCGGCTCCGCCTACGGCACCCTGGCCCGCCTCACCCACGGCACGGCCCGCGAGGGCGACGACCTCGCGACCGTACGGGACGCGATCAAGCAGGGCTGGCAGAACCTGTCCCGGATGCGGGCGACCATGCGCACGGACCTGGGGGTGACCGGGCCGTCCCACGGGTGAGCGCAGTCTCGTATGAGTGAAGGCGGCGGGTTCGGCATTGCGGATCCACCCTCACGCGGAGTACGTGGCCGATCGGAAGAGGGAGTTGGGGAAGTGACCCTGCTCTGCCTCGGCCGGGCCCGGTGCAGCGAGGCAACCGACGGGTTCTTGCCGGCACGCCAACGGTGCACCCGGTGTGACGTGGTTCACATCGGCGGCCTGTCACGTCCGGTGCGGGTTGTCTGTCCGATGGGCGTCACCGGCACCGAAGCCGG
Organism: Streptomyces sp. SD15; assembly: GCF_054462255.1. NCBI lineage: Bacteria > Bacillati > Actinomycetota > Actinomycetes > Kitasatosporales > Streptomycetaceae > Streptomyces > Streptomyces sp. SD15. Next base: position 118,668 of record NZ_JBTLMO010000010.1, read on the forward strand.
TGCCCGACCTTGGGAGATCCGATGAACAACGGCCACCGCATCGTCGTCCTCGGCGCCGGCTACACGGGCTTGTTCAGTGCCATCCGGCTGGCCCACCGCACCCGCCGGACCGACGTGAAGATCACCCTGGTCAACCCCTCGAGCCGGTTCGTCGAGCGGCTGCGGATGCACCAGATCGCCGCCGGGCAGGAGCTGGCCGACCACCAGATCCCCGACCTGCTCGCCGGGACCGGCGTCACGTTCGTCCAGGGCACCGCCACCGCCATCGACCCCGAGGCCCGGCAGATCACCGTCGACGGCGCCGAGACTCTCGGGTACGACACGCTCGTCTACTCGCTGGGCAGCTCGACCGACACCGGCAAGGTCCCCGGCGCCGACACCCGGGCGTTCACCCTCGACAACCCGGAGATCGCCGGTCGGTTTGCCGCGCGGCTCACCGAGGTCGCCGCGTCCGGCGGCACGGTCACCGTCTGCGGCGGCGGCCTGACCGGCATCGAGGCGGCCACCGAGATCACCGAGAGCCACCCCGGCCTGGACGTCACGCTGATCAGCCTGGACGAGCCCGGCGGCATGATGGGCGCCAAGGCCCGCGCCTACCTCCACGGCGCGCTGGACCGCCTCGGCGTCACTCTTGAGACCGGCGCCCGCGTCACCAAGGTGCTGCCCGACGCCGTCGAACTGGCCGACGGCCGGCTCGTCCGCTCCGACGCCTGCCTGTGGACCACCGGCGTCAAGGTGTCGCCGCTCGCCGCCGCCGCCGGGATCGCCACCGACGACCGCGGCCTCATCCTGGTCGACGCCACCCTGCGTTCGGTTTCCCACCCGGAGATCCACGCCATCGGCGACGCCGCCGCCGTCCGTCTGGCCTGGGGACAGATCCACGGCACCTGCCAGAGCGGCCTGCCCACCGCCCAGTACACCGCCGACACCATCGCGCGGCTCGTGCGCGGCAAGGCCGTCAAGCCGTTCCGCTTCGGCTACTTCCATCAGCCGGTCAGCCTCGGCCGCCGTGATGCCGTCATCCAGTTCACCAAGGCCGACGACACCCCCCGCCGCACGCACCTCACCGGCCGGAGCGCCGTCGCGTACAAGGAGATGGTCAGCGGCAGCCCGCTCAAGACCTACCGGTTCAGCAAGCGCATGAACGTCACCACCATCGTCTCCAAGGGCGGCCGCGCCACCCGCAAGCCCGCGGCATGACGGGCACATCGGCTCCCAGCGCCATGATCTCGGGCCTTGCCGCCCTGGTTACGGCGCTGGCAGCATAAGCCGATGGTCGACGCCAGGGACGAGCCGGACCCGTACATCGAACACCGCAGGCTGCTGTTCGCCACCGCCTACCGCATGCTGGGCAGCGTCACCGACGCCGAGGACGTCCTCCAGGACGCCTGGCTGAGCTGGAGTACCGCGGACCGCGACGCGATCCGCCACCCCAAGGCCTACCTGGTGCGCACCGTCACCAACCTCTCGTTGAACCGCCTCACCTCCGCACGGGCAACCCGCGAAACCTACGTCGGGCCGTGGCTCCCCGAACCCCTGCTGACCTCCCCCGACATCGCCGCGGAGGCCGAATTGGCCGACAGCGTCTCCACCGCGATGCTGGTCGTCCTGGAAACCCTCAGCCCCGTCGAACGCGCCGTCTTCCTGCTCCGCGAGGTCTTCGGCTACTCGCACGCCGAGATCGCCGAGACCCTCGAACGCCCCGAGCCGACAGTCCGCCAGATCGCCCACCGCGCACGCGCGCACGTCCAGGCCCGCCGCCCCCGCTTCGACGCCGACCAGACCCGGCGCCGGCAGGTCACCGCCCAGTTCATGGAGGCCTGCGCGGGCGGCGACCTGAACGCCGTCATGGAACTGCTCGCCCCCGAGGTCACCGCCTGGTCCGACGGCGGCGGCAAGGTCACCGCCGCCCGCCGCCCGCTCCACGGCACCGACCACGTCGCGCGCTGGATCGTGGGTTTCCTGGCCAAGCCCGAACTGGCCGCGCTGACCATGGAGCCGGCCATCATCAACGGCGAGCTCGGCGTCCTGGCCACCCTCGGCGGACACACAGTCGGCGCCCTCTCGTTCGACCTCGTCGACGGCCGCATCCAGAACCTGCGCTTCCAGGTCAACCCCGAAAAGCTCAGCGGCCTGACCCCCGACAACAGCTTGGCGCTGCCCTGAAGCGTTGAGGGCCGGGGTAAAGGTCACGCCCTTACGGCGCCGATGAACTCCGTCCAGGCGAGCGGGCCGACCAGCAGAACGGGGCCAGTCGGGACCTTGCTGTCACGTACGGGGACGACGCCGGGGACTCCGTCGGCTACCTCGAGGCACTCGCCGCCGTTGTCATCGCTGTAGCTGCTCTTGCGCCACTGAGCGAGGCTCAGTTCGTACTCGCGCATCGTCTGTGCTCCTCCGCCGCCGATTCGATCAGGGCCAGGGACTCCGCCGGCGGCAGTGCGGCGGCCCTGAGCAGATCGTAAGTCCCTTGAACCTGCTTAACCAGGGCCGGATCGTCCAGCAGGTTCCCCGAATACACCGCCTCTGTATAGGCAGTTGCCGGAGCGTCCTCGAACTCCATGAGCTGCACCATGCGACCCATGAGGGGGTACGCCCCCACCGAGTAGGGCAGCACCTGGACCAGTACTCGCCGCTGTCGTACCAGGTTCGCGATGTGGTCGAGTTGCTCGGCCATCGCTGCGGCACCGCCGACCGGAATCTTCAGCACGTGCTCATGCAGGATCGACCAGTACACCGGCCCGGTAGCGTCGTCCAGCATCTGCGCCCGCTCCCTTCGGGCCGTCACCTTCTCGTCCATGTACTCGTCGGTGACGAAGGGGTTGCTCGCCAGCATCACCGCACGCGTGTAGGTCGCCGTCTGCAACAGGCCCGGCACGAGAGTCGGCGCGAACGTCGAGATCTTCGTCGCCGTCCGCTCGAGCTCCACCACCTACGCGAAATAATCCGCATACCGTTTGTCGTCAATCAGCTTTCGCCACGTGCGTTCGAAAAAGCCTCCGGTTTGCAGGAGTTCGTCGATTCGCTGGGCCACGTCCAACTGTGGTTTCCGAATAGCCTGTTCGAACTGTCCGATATAACCACCGGAGACGAAAACCCTTACCCCCAACTCCACTTGAGTGAAACCGGCATCCTCCCGGCGTCGTTTCAGCTCGGTTCCGAAGAACTCCCACGCTGCCTGCCGCGAACCGTTGGCCACAGGTCAACCCCCCTGCACTGCCTCGCACTTGTAGAGGACGGAATCCTGTCGAGTGTAGATGCAGAGGGTCACACTGGAGATGCGAAGCGTGAAACTCATAAAGAAGGGGAGCACGGTGAGGGCACAACACTCGGCGCACCGCGTCGAAGAGGCGGAGGTAACGGTGAAGGAATTGCGGGCGGCGCTCACGAACGCCGGAATTACGTTGCCGTCACTACGGATCGACCCGGCGAGTTTGGCGCGAGAGGCGCCTTGTCCGCGGATCGAATTGGGCGGCTGCTGCGTCGAGGTCGCGGCCCGGCTCGCGGCGGCGCTGCGGTGAGGCCGCCGATCGGCTCGTACGCGGTGGACGTGCGTACCGGGAAGGTGGGCACGGTCATGGGGCACGAGGGACCGTACGTACAGCTGAGACCGCTGGGCGGCGGGAAGGAGTGGGACTGCGCCCTGGACGCGGTGCGCGCCGCGACCGCGGCGGAGCGGCTGTGCGCGGCCACGGCGTATGCGAACGCCCGCAGCCGCGGCGAGGTCCCCTGACCTCCCTCCAGCGCACCCTCCTCGGAAGCCGTGAACACTTTCCCCCGAAGTGTTCACGGTTTCCGACACCCCTGGGGTGGGGGGGGAGACGCCGCTGTCATGACGTAAAGCGGGGCGCCCTCCGTATCGCCCGCTGCCGAGTGGTGGACCTGCCGGAGCGCGCTGGGTGCAAGGGCCGCAGCCACGGCCTGGGCGGCAGCGGCGGGGAACCGTACGGGTCCCGCCCTCGCCCCTCCTCCCGTAGGCGAGAATGGGCCCCATGAGTCTGTTCCGCGACGACGGCATCGTGCTGCGCACCCAGAAGCTGGGTGAGGCGGACCGGATCATCACCCTGCTCACGCGCGGTCACGGGCGCGTACGGGCCGTGGCGCGCGGGGTGCGGCGGACCAAGTCGAAGTTCGGGGCCCGGCTCGAACCGTTCTCGCATGTGGACGTGCAGTTCTTCGCGCGGGGGAGTGAGCTGATCGGGCGCGGGCTGCCGCTGTGCACGCAGAGCGAGACGATCGCTCCGTACGGTGGCGGGATCGTGACCGACTACGCGCGATACACCGCCGGTACGGCCATGCTGGAGACCGCCGAGCGGTTCACCGACCACGAGGGGGAGCCCGCCGTGCAGCAGTATCTGCTGCTCGTCGGGGGGCTCCGCACCCTCGCCCGGGGCGAACACGAGCCGCACCTCGTCCTCGACGCCTTCCTGCTGCGCTCCCTCGCCGTGAACGGCTACGCGCCCAGTTTCAGCGCCTGCGCGAAGTGCGGGATGCCGGGACCGAATCGGTTCTTCTCGGTCGCGGCGGGAGGTTCCGTCTGCGTCGACTGCCGGGTGCCCGGCAGCGTCGTACCCTCGGCGGGGGCCCTCGAACTGCTCGGCGCGCTGCTGACGGGAGACTGGGAGACCGCGGACGCGTGCGAGCCGCGGTATGTCAGGGAGGGCAGCGGCTTGGTGTCGGCCTATCTGCACTGGCATCTGGAGCGCGGACTGCGCTCCCTCCGATACGTCGAGAAGTAAGACGCTGAGAAGCAAGAGAAGCAAGAGAAGCAAGAAGGAGACGAGAGGCACATGGTCGTACGCGGGTTTCTGGGGCGGCAGCGTCGGGAGTACAGGGCACCGGAGCCGCACCCGTCCGGCGCCCGCGCGCCGAAGCTCCCTGGCGAACTGGTCCCCGACCACGTGGCGATCGTCATGGACGGCAACGGCCGCTGGGCCAAGGAGCGCGGGCTGCCCCGCACCGAGGGGCACAAGGTCGGCGCCGAGCGTGTCCTCGACGTGCTCCAGGGCGCGGTCGAGATCGGCGTGCGGAACATCTCCCTGTACGCCTTCTCCACCGAGAACTGGAAGCGCTCGCCCGACGAGGTGCGCTTCTTGATGAACTTCAACCGCGACTTCATCCGCAAGACCCGCGACCAGCTCGACGAGCTGGGCATCCGGGTGCGCTGGGTGGGCCGTATGCCCAAGCTGTGGAAGTCGGTCGCCAAGGAGCTCCAGATCGCCCAGGAGCAGACCAAGGACAACGACCGGCTGACCCTGTACTTCTGCATGAACTACGGCGGCCGAGCCGAGATCGCCGACGCGGCGATGGCCCTCGCCGAGGACGTCAGGGCCGGTCGCCTCGACCCGTCCAAGGTCACCGAGAAGACCTTCACGAAGTACCTCTACTACCCGGACATGCCGGACGTCGACCTGTTCCTGCGCCCGAGCGGTGAGCAGCGCACCTCCAACTACCTGCTCTGGCAGAGCGCCTACGCCGAGATGGTCTTCCAGGACGTCCTGTGGCCCGACTTCGACCGCCGTGACCTGTGGCGCGCCTGCATCGAGTACGCCTCCCGAGACCGCCGCTTCGGCGGCGCCGTCCCGAACGAGGAACTCCTCGCGATGGAAGAGGCCATGAAGGGCCGCCCGGAGTAGACGTGAAAAGGGGCGCCCACAGGGGCGCCCCTACAACCCGCAGACAGAAACGCGCGCCCTTACCCCTTACCGGCGGCGCACTCCGCACACGTACCAAAAATCTCCACCGTGTGCGCGACGTTCACATACCCGTGCTCCGTCGCGATCGCCTCAGCCCATGTCTCCACGGCCGGCCCCTCCACCTCGACCGCCTTGCCACAGACGCGGCAGACGAGGTGGTGATGGTGCTCGCCGGTGGAGCAGCGGCGGTACACGGACTCGCCGTCGGACGTGCGCAGCACGTCGACCTCGCCGGCGTCGGCGAGCGACTGCAGCGTGCGGTACACGGTGGTGAGCCCGACGGAGTCACCCTTGTGCTTGAGCATGTCGTGGAGCTCCTGCGCACTGCGGAACTCGTCCACCTCGTCGAGCGCCGCCGCCACGGCGGCACGCTGCCGGGTGGAACGGCCCCGAACGGGCGATCCAGCGGTTGTCACCGTTGCCTCCTCGCGTCTGCCCTTGCCGGGCCATTGTGCCAGCCCGGACTGTGCGTGGTCAGACGCCGACCTTGCGTTCGGGGCCACGCGTGGCCGGAATCGCGCACTCCGCCGGGTCCCCGGCCGCCTGCGCCGCCGCCGCGGCCCGCGCCCGGCGCCGCGCGAGTGGTGTCGCCAGCATGGTGAGCGCGATGAACACGCCGATGGTCAGCAGCACGATCGTCGCACCGGGCGGCACGTCCTGGTAGTACGACGTCACGGTGCCGCCGAGGGTCACGCTCACGCCGATCGCCACCGCGATGGCGAACGTGGCCGCGAAGCTACGGCTGAGCTGCTGCGCCGCCGCCACCGGGACCACCATCAGCGCGCTGACCAGGAGCAGGCCCACGACGCGCATCGCGACCGTCACCGTGACCGCCGCCGTGACGGCGGTGAGCAGGTTCAGGGCACGCACCGGCAGGCCCGTGACCCGTGCGAACTCCTCGTCCTGGCTGACCGCGAACAGCTGCCGGCGCAGACCGAGGGTGACCAGGACCACGAAGGCGGCGAGCACGCAGATCGCCGTCACGTCCTCCGCCGACACAGTCGACAGCGAGCCGAAGAGGTACGAGTTCAGGTTGGCGTTGGAGCCGCCCGGCGCGAGGTTGATCAGCATCACACCGCCCGCCATGCCTCCGTAGAAGAGCATGGCGAGGGCGATGTCGCCGCGGGTCCTGCCGTACCAGCGGATCAGCTCCATGATGACGGCGCCCACCACCGCGACCGCCGTCGCCATCCACACCGGCGAGGTGGAGAGCAGGAAGCCGAGGCCGACGCCGGTCATCGCCACGTGGCCGATGCCGTCCCCCATGAGCGCCTGGCGGCGCTGGACGAGGTAGATGCCGATCGCGGGGGCCGTGATGCCGACCAGGACGGCGGCGAGCAGGGCCCGCTGCATGAAGGCGTAGTCGAGGATTTCCATCAGCTCAGCAGTCCCGTCCGGATGGGTTCGGCGTCGTGAGCCGCGTGCGGGTGTACGTGGTCGTGGCCGGGCAGCGCGTGCTGGCCGACCGCGCGCGGGGGCGGGCCGTCGTGCAGGACGCAGCCGTCGCGCAGGACGACCGCGCGGTCGATGAGCGGCTCCAGGGGGCCCAGCTCGTGCAGGACGAGCAGGACGGTCGTACCGGCCGCCACCTGTTCCCTGAGCGTCTGCGCCAGCACCTCCTGGCTCGCCAGGTCGACGCCCGCCATCGGCTCGTCCATGATCAGCAGTTCGGGTTCGGAGGCGAGGGCGCGGGCGATCAGTACGCGCTGGTGCTGGCCGCCGGAGAGGGCGTTGACGGAGTCCTTCGCCCGGTCCGCCATGCCGACGAGCTCGAGGGCCCCTCGTACGGCGTCGTGGTCGGCCTTGCGCAGCACGCCGAAGCGGGCCCGGGACAGCCGGCCGGAGGCGACGATCTCGGTCACCGTCGCGGGCACGCCGCCCGCGGCGGTGGTGCGCTGCGGGACGTAGCCCACGCGCTTCCAGTCGCGGAAGCGGCGCCGCGGGGTACCGAAGATCTCGATCTCGCCGTCACTGACCGGTACTTGGCCGATGACGGTGCGTATGGCGGTCGACTTGCCGGAGCCGTTGGCGCCGAGCAGCGCGACGACCTCACCACCGTGCACGGTGAGGTCGATACCCCGCAGGACGGGGCGCGAGCCCAGCTCGGCACGTACGCCGCGCAGGGATATGACGGGCTCGCTCACGCGGTCCTCCTGGAGATCACTTGGTGCCCAACGCTGTCTGCAACGCCTTCAGGTTCGATTCCATTACCTGGATGTAGTCGCTGCCCTTGGACTTGTCCGTGATGCCCTCGATCGGGTCGAGGACGTCCGTCTTGAGGTTCGCGTCCGAGGCGATGGTCTTGGCGGTCTTGTCGCTGACGAGCGTCTCGTAGAAGACCGTGGAGACGCCGTCGGCCTTCGCCATCGTCTCAAGTTCCTTCACGCGGTTCGCGCTCGGCTCCGACTCCGGGTCGAGGCCGGTGATGGCCTCCTCGGTGAGGCCGTAGCGCTCGGCGAGGTAGCCGAAGGCGGCGTGGGTGGTGATGAAGACCTTGGTCTTGGTGTTCTTGAGCCCGGTCTCGAACTGGGTGTCGAGGCCGTCGAGCTTCTTGACCAGCGCCGCGGTGTTCTTCTGGTAGTCCGCCGCGTTGTCCGGGTCCTCCTTCTCGAAGGCCTTGCCGACACCCTCGGCGACCTCGGCGTACTTCACCGGGTCGAGCCAGATGTGGGGGTCGAGGCCGGACTCCTCCTCGCTGTGCTCGTCGTCGTGCTCGGCCGCGTGCCCGCCGACCTCGCTGCCGTGCTCCTCCAGCTTGGTCAGCGAGGTGGCATCGATCTTGGTCTTGACCTCGGACTGCGCCACGGCGTCGTCGACGGCCGGCTGCAGGTTCTTGAGGTAGAGGACGGCGTCCGCCTCCTGGAGCTGCGCGGTCTGCTTGGCGCTGATCTCCAGGTCGTGCGGCTCCTGGCCGGGCTCGGTCAGATTCGAGACGTTCACATGGGAACCGCCGATCTGCTCGGCGAGGTACTGCATGGGGTAGAACGACGCCACGACGTCGAGCTTCCCGCTGCCGTTGTCGTCCGCGGCGCTGCTGTCCGAGGAGCAGGCGGAGAGGGCTCCGAGACCGAGGACGGTGGCTGCCAGCGCGGCGGACCCGGATATAAGACGTCGTCGTACGTTCATGACACTCATTTTCAACAAATCTGGAAACGATTGTCAACAAGCCCTGGGTTGCGAACCGATTTGATACAGGGGTGGGCGGCGCCGGTAACCTGAATCATTCGCTCCCGTCCGTTCGTAATGAAGAGAGCACCGTGGCCGCCGACAAGATCGACACCATCGTCAGCCTGAGCAAGCGCCGTGGCTTCGTTTTCCCCTGTAGTGAGATCTACGGTGGACAGCGCGCCGCCTGGGATTACGGCCCGCTCGGCGTCGAGCTCAAGGAGAACATCAAGCGCCAGTGGTGGCGCTACATGGTCACCTCCCGCGAGGACGTCGTCGGTATCGACTCGTCGGTGATCCTGGCCACCGAGGTCTGGGTCGCGTCGGGTCACGTCGCCACCTTTACCGACCCGCTCACCGAGTGCACCTTCTGCCACAAGCGCTACCGCGCCGACCACCTGGAGGAGGCCTACGAGGCGAAGCACGGCCGCCCCCCGGAGACCGGCCTCGCCGACCTCAACTGCCCCAACTGCGGCAACAAGGGCACCTTCACCGAGCCCAAGCAGTTCTCGGGCCTGCTCTCCACGCACCTCGGTCCCACCCAGGACAGCGGCTCCGTCGCCTACCTGCGTCCCGAGACCGCGCAGGGCATCTTCACCAACTTCGCCTCCGTGCAGCAGACTTCCCGCCGCAAGCCGCCGTTCGGCATCGCGCAGATGGGCAAGTCCTTCCGCAACGAGATCACGCCCGGCAACTTCATCTTCCGCACCCGCGAGTTCGAGCAGATGGAGATGGAGTTCTTCGTCAAGCCGGGCGAGGACGAGAAGTGGCAGGAGTACTGGATGCAGGAGCGCTGGAACTGGTACACCGGCCTCGGTCTGCGCGAAGAGAACATGCGCTGGTTCGAGCACCCTGCCGAGAAGCTCTCGCACTACTCCAAGCGCACCGCCGACATCGAGTACCGCTTCCAGTTCGGCGGCAACGAGTGGGGCGAGCTCGAGGGCGTCGCGAACAGGACGGACTACGACCTGGGCGCCCACTCCAAGGCCTCCGGCCAGGACCTCTCCTACTTCGACCAGGAGGCCGGCGAGCGCTGGACTCCGTACGTCATCGAGCCCGCCGCCGGTGTCGGCCGCGCGATGCTGGCGTTCCTGCTGGACGCCTACGTCGAGGACGAGGCCCCGAACGCCAAGGGCAAGATGGAGAAGCGCACGGTCCTGCGCCTCGACCCGCGCCTCGCGCCGGTCAAGGTCGCGGTTCTCCCGCTGTCCCGCAACCCGGAGCTGTCGCCCAAGGCCAAGGGCCTGGCCGCCGCCCTGCGCCAGAACTGGAACATCGACTTCGACGACGCCGGCGCCATCGGCCGCCGCTACCGCCGCCAGGACGAGATCGGTACGCCGTTCTGCGTCACGGTCGACTTCGACACGCTCGAGGACAACGCGGTCACCGTCCGCGAGCGCGACACGATGAAGCAGGAGCGCGTGTCCCTCGACCAGATCGAGGGGTACCTGGCCAGCCGACTGATCGGCTGCTAGGCGCTCAGCGGGACGGGCGGCTTTGCGACTGCGGGCCGCCCGCGGCTGGTCGCGCCTCGCGCCCCTTAGCCGCCGTTGTTCCATTCGGGGCCCGCGTGACGTCGGCCTTCACGACCTGGTTGTGGTCGTGAAGGCCGACGTTGTCCCGGCGTTCTCAACCCCGGGGCGGCGACACGCATCCGGCCTCGTATGCACTCCTTGGTGAGCAGCTACCAACCCGAGAGCGACCAGGCGGCCGAAGTCCTCGACGGCGTCAGTCAGTTCAGCACTGTTCATGGACGCCGACGCTACCGACCGCCGGGCCCCGGGCGGTCAGCCGGTCATGACGGGTTCGCGCACAGCACCCGGGCCGACGTCGGGCCCCGAATTGCCCAACGGCATCCCCTTGGGGGGCGCGGTCTCCGCTCTCAGGTGTCCCGGTTTCGTCACGTCCGTAACGGATGTAACGGAACCGGGGTTTTGCAATCCAGGCCCCGCGGCGCTCCGAAGAACAGGTCACGCGGCCCGCAGGGGGTGGGCCGCCGGACCTTCACGGGGGCATCATGCGCAAGCAGGCAGTCATCGGCGCCGCGACCCTGGCCCTGGCCATCGGGACCGTCGGCTACGTCGCGGCGAGCGACGGGGGGCAGCGGTCGGACCGTACGGCCGTAGGGTCGCAGGCGGCCCTGGGGGCCGGGCTTCCCGGCGCGGCGGCCGCCGACCGGCTCGTGGCCGTCGGGCTCACCTCCGACCAGCGGCTCGTCAGCTTCCGGGTCGACCGGCCCAAGGTCGCCGTCCCGCTCGGCGCGGTCAGCGGACTCAAGGGCGACGCGAAGCTGATCGGCATCGACTACCGCGTGCAGAACAACAAGCTGTACGGCGTCGGCGACCGCGGCGGCATCTACACCCTCCGCGAGGCCGGCGCCCGCGCCACCAAGGTCTCGCAGCTCACCGTCGCCCCCCAGGGCAAGGCCTTCGGCGTCGACTTCAACCCCGCCGCCAACCGGCTGCGCGTCATCAGCGACACCGGGCAGAACCTCCGGCACAACCTCGACGACCCGGCGGGCGCCCCCGCCGCGGGCACCACCGCCGTCGACGGCACCCTCACCAACCCGCCGGTGCCCCCGAACCCCGGCGCCACCGCGCTCGGCGTGACGGGAGCCGCGTACACGAACAACGACCTCGACGCGACGACGGCCACGACCCTGTTCGACCTCGACACCTCCCTCGATCAGGTCTCGGTCCAGTCGCCCGCCAACGCCGGCAACCTCGCCCCCACGGGCAAACTCGGCATCGACGCACCGCTCAACTCCGGTTTCGACATCTACAGCTCGGCGCGCAGCGGCACGAACACGGGGTACGCGGTGACGGGCGGCCAGGTGTTCCGGGTCAACCTGCTGACGGGGAAGGCGACTTCGGTTGGTTCGTTCCCGGGTGGGCGACAGGTGGTGGACCTGGCGATTCCGCTGCGGCAGGGCTGAGTCTGGCTGCACCCTGCACCCTGCACCCTGCGCATGACGGCTGGCGGATATCGGATGACGGCTGACAGGTAACGGCTGACAGGTAACGGATGACAGATGACAGCTGACAGGTAACGGATGACAGCTGACAGATATTGAAATCTGTCAGCTGTCATGCCATGGTGGATGTACGACATCCCCACCCGGCGCGGCGTCCCGCCCGGGAATCCCAAGGAGTCCTCATGCGCACCCGCCCCCTCGGAACCACCGGCCCGCAGGTCTCCGCCCTCGGCCTCGGCTGCATGGGCATGTCCGCTCTGTACGGCGACGCGGACCGGGCCGAGTCCATCGCGACGATCCACGCCGCTCTCGAAGCGGGCGTGACCCTGCTCGACACCGGCGACTTCTATGCCATGGGCCACAATGAGATGCTGATCGGCGAGGCCCTGCGCACCGCCCCCGCGGCCCTGCGCGAGCAGGCGTTGACCAGCGTGAAGTTCGGTGCGCTGCGCGACCCGGACGGCGGCTGGAGCGGATACGACGGCCGCCCCGCCGCGGTGAAGAACTTCGCCGCGTACTCTCTGCAGCGGCTCGGGGTCGACCACATCGACGTCTATCGGATCGCGCGGCTCGACCCCGGTGTACCCATTGAGGAGACGGTTGGCGCGATCGCTGAACTCGTCGAGAAGGGGCACGTCAGGCACATCGGCCTGAGTGAGGTCGGCGCCGACACCATTCGCCGGGCCGCGGCCACCGCCCCCATCTCTGACCTGCAGATCGAGTACTCCCTGATCTCCCGCGCCATCGAGGACGAGGTGCTGCCGACCACCCGTGAGCTGGGCATCGGGATCACCGCGTACGGCGTGCTGTCGCGCGGTCTGATCTCCGGGCACTTCACCCGCGACCGGCAGCTGGCCGCAAACGACTTCCGCGGGATGAGCCCCCGCTTCCAGGGCGACAACCTGCAGCACAACCTCGACCTCGTCGACGCGCTGCGCAAGGTCGCCGAGCAGAAGGGGGTCAGCGTGGCGCAGATCGCCATCGCCTGGGTGCTGTCGCGCGGCGAGGACATCGTGCCGCTGGTGGGTGCCCGCCGCCCGGACCGGTTGACCGAGGCGCTCGGAGCCCTCGATGTCACGCTGGAGGCCGACGACCTCGCCGCCATCGAGGAGGCCGTGCCGGAGGGTGCCGCGGCCGGCGACCGCTACCCGCAGGCGCAGATGTCGCACCTCGGCACGGAGCGCTGACAGTACCGCCAGGTACGGTCTTCGACATGGCACCGACCACGGAAGCACTGACCGCCGAGCGCATCCTCGAGGCGACCGAGGAGGTGCTGCGCCGCCACGGCCCCGCCAAGGCCACCGTGGTGGACGTGGCCCGCGCGCTCGGCGTCAGCCACGGCAGCGTCTACCGCCACTTCCGCACGAAGGCGGTGTTGCGGGAGGCAGTCACGAAGCGCTGGCTGGACCGTACGTCGCAGATGCTGGACGAGATCGCCCGGACGCGGGACGCGACGCCTCCGGTGGTCTTGAGGCATTGGCTGGGCGCACTGTTCACCGCCAAGCGGCACAAGGCGGGCGACGATCCCGAGCTGTTCGCCACGTACTCGGTGCTGCTCGACGAGACCAGCGTCGTGGTCGAGGAGCACGTCGCCGAGCTCGTCGACCAGCTCACGCGCATCATTCATCGCGGTGTACTGGAGGGCGACTTCGTGGCCGTGGACGGCGATTCCGCCGCGACGGCCCGTGCGATCTTCGACGCCACGAACCGCTTCCACGACCCCTGCTATGCCCCTGAGTGGGTACAGCCTGGTATCGAGGCCGAGTTCAGCACCGTGGTCGACCTCGTTCTGCGCGGGCTGCGCCGCTGATCCGTCGGACCCGGAAGCCCTTCGGGGCTATCCCTCCGACGGATCCACCGTCGCCTGATGCGCCTCCGCCAGGTGTTCCTCGGCCTTCAGCCACGGCAGGAACTGCGCACCCTTGCGCCACCCGCACGTATCGCATCTGATCGTGCGCTGCATACCCGCACGTTGGACGCGTACGACGTGCTCGCGGCCGTGCTGGTCCCAGCGGCTTACCTTGCTCGTGTTGATCTGCAGCATGCCACCTCCAGGTGCTACCGCTCAGCTGATACCACTCCACTTGCCCGGCAAGGCGTTCGCAGCAAGGAGTGTGCAGCATGGTGAAGATCAACGGGGGTTCTTCGGCGGCGAGTTAGCCGCGCCGTCATCCGCCGTCACGATTCGGCGCGTCACCGGGGTTCGGTGGTGAGGGTTTTGACGCGGCGGAGTGTCAGGACGGTTTCCGCCGTGTGGATGCCGGTCAGGGCGCCGACCTTGTCGCTGAGGAAGGTGTAGAGGTCGTCGGTGGTCCGGCAGAGTACCAACTACCGGCGACGCCCGGCGCGCGCTCAGCTGATCGTGCGTGGCAGCCGCAGGCTCAGCGCGGTCGTCAGGGCCACGCCCGCCAGCTGGACCAGGAGGGTCGTCACGAGGGCGTTCCGCATGCCGTGGCCCGGGACGAGGGTCAGGAAGAGGGTGCCCAAGGTGGCCACGCCGAGGGCGAGGGCCGACTGCTGGACGGTGATCATGACACCGCTGCCGACGCCGGCCCGGGCGGGCGGGACCTCGGAGAGGATGATCCGGAAGAGGACGGGGAGTTGGAGCGCCTGGCCCGCGCCGGCCACCGCGGCCCCCGGCAGCAGCTGCCACACACCCACGTCCGGCCAGGACCGCCATGCGGTCAGTGCCAGCAGCGCCACGCCCACCGCCTGGAGCAGTCCGCCCGCGGTGACGACCCGGGTGCCGTAGCGGGCGACCAGCCGCGGCCCGCACAGCGACACCACGAAGAAGACCACCGCCATCGGAGCGAGCGCCAGCCCCGCCGGGACCGGACCGAGCCCCGCACCCCGCTGCAATGCCACCGCGATCACGAACATGAAGCCGCTGAAGCCGATCGCGAACGGCACGATCATCACCAGGCCCCGGCGCAGCGACGTGAGCGCGAACAGGGTCACGCGCGGTGCGTTGATTGGTCTGGTTTTCCTGGGTGTTGCTGTGGTTTTTGCGGGTGGTTCTCGGTCGGGTGTGACTTTGTGGGGTCGGGTTCGTTGGGTATGTCAGTCCGATCGTCGGACAGGTGAGTCATCGGGTTGGGGCGGGGGGTGGGTGGTGTGCGGCGGAAGGTGGTGCTGGGTGAGGCGGAGGCGGAGCGGGTCGCGTGTGCTACCGCGTCCGCGTTCCGGGGCCTGGACGCGGTGACGGGTGAGGTGCTGGGTGCGGGGGCGCTCGCGGCACGGGTGGGCTGGCTTGCCGCCCTGGTGGAGTCGATGGCCGCCGCCGTGATCGGCTCGCACTGGTCGCGGCCCGAGATCGAACAGCTCGCTTCCGGGCGCGCTCCGTCGGGGGAGAAGCTGCCGCCGAACGCGTGGATGGCGTTGCGCACCCTGGGCTGGACGGCGGTGGCTCCGGAGGGTGTGTATGTGCCGGACCGGGTCCGCAGGGTCGCTGAGGAGCAGGCCGGACGGGTGCTGCGCTCGGCCCAGTGGCGTGCCCAGGTCGTGGACGCGGTGCTGGCCACCTGGCCCGCGGACAATTCTGACCCTTTGGGGCGTACCGAGGCTCAGTGGGAGGCGCTGCGTACCGCGTGTCCGGACGGTCAGGGCGTGCCGGCGTCGGTGCTGCGGGGCCGCACCCGCCAGGTACAGCGGTTTGTCGCCGCCCGTCACCGGATGCCGGTGGATGTGTGCGAGCTGGAGGCGGCGCCGGGCGGCGGCCGTCAGGTGGTCCTCGCGGCCGCGGACAAACAGCTGACCACGCTGACCCGCTGCGAGGATGATCCCGCCCGCTACGGGGTGCTGACGGTGCGGCTGCCGCTCCGTGCCGACCCGCGCTCGCGTGCCGACTGGCATCCGGTGACCGTGCGTTTCCGGCTGCCGCCGACCATCGACGCGACCGCCGCCCTGCACGCCCCCACCCTGCGCCTGCGCGACGGCCGGATCCGCCTCGACGTCGCCCACACCGCCGCCGCGCCCAGGGCACGGCGGGACGGTCACACCCGTGCGGTGGCGTTCGACTACGGGCTGAACACCCTGCTCACCGGCGGCACCCTCACCCTCACCGGCGGGGCACAGCCGGTCGTGTTGACCGACGCCCGTCCCGTGTTCCTGCGCGTGGACGGTGCCCTGGCGAAGGCCGACCGGTTGCGCATCGAAGCCGAACAGCTGTGGACCAAGGCCGCCCACCTGGACACCCTCATCGAGGGCCAGTACACCCAAGGGTCGCGCCCCGACGCGATGGATGTGGCGAAGCGGGCTGTGCTGCGGGCCGAGCACTGGTGGGTCAGCCGACGGCGTGAACGGTTGAACCGGGCGCTCGCCCAGACTGCGGCCCGTTTCATGGTGGACCACGCGCGCACCGCCGGGGCGAGCGTCATCTACCTTGAGGATTTGCGGGACATGGAGGCCCGCGGCAAGGGCCGTACCCTCAACACCCGGCTGTCCTCCAGTGTCCGCGGTCAGATCGTCACCGCCACCGTCCACGCCGCATCCCGGCACGGCATCACCGTGGTCATCGTTCCCGCCCGGGGCACGTCGAAGTACTGCCCCCGCTGCCTGACCGTCTTCCGTCACCACGCCGCCCCCGACCGCGCGGAACGCGGTTGGAAGTGGGCGACCTGCCCGAACCCGGCCTGCCGTTACAGCGCGGACCGTGATGTCGCGGCCTGGCAGCGGATCGGCGCCCGCGGCCTCCAACACCAGCACCAGACTGTCCTGAACCGTACCGAGGGCAGCTACCTGCTCCGCCGCACGGTCGAGGAGCTGGACCAGCCGGTCCGGCACACCCACCACCCGGCCCCACCCCCGTCCACTCCGCAGGTGCTGCCCGCGGACCGGACGAAGGCGGGGCCGACGAGAAGCTGCCCTGTGCCCAGGAAGCGACGCAGGGTCCCCGCCCCACCCGCAACACCACCGGCCCCGATCACGGCCGCCGGTGGACCGGGTGGAAAGCGTCCGGCGGGGCGGACGCCCCAGCCACCCACCCACCGCAGCCAACGGTGGCGCGGGCGGCAGGCACCGCACACGATGAGCACCCCCGCACGGCACCAGCCGTACGGGGCCAGACTCGGCGCAGGCTTCCACCTGCACGCCCACGCCACCCCCTGGGGGCCCAGGCACCGGCAGCCGAGATCTCTTTTCCACCGGGGCGAAAACCCAGCCCCACCCAGGAAAACCTAAGCTCATCAGTGACGCTGGTACCAGAGTGTCCTTATGTTCCTCAACCCGCACGTCGGGCTCCTCACCCTCGACCACACCGACCTGTGGCTGGCCCCCGACATGGGCGCCCGCATGGTGACGTACGCCCCTGTCGACGAGGAGTCCCGCGAGGGGCTGGAGAAGTTGTACGCCATTGCTCTGGAGGACGGGACCGAGTCCTGAGACCGGGCTCTGTGGGGGTGGCGCCGATCGCGGTCCGCGGCGGAAAATCGTAGGTCCGACACCTCCCGAGCGAGGAGCCCGTATGGACAGCCCGGGTGACCGGCGGCTGGCGGCCGCGGTGGCGATGTTCCACGGACGGATCCTGGTTGTCCGGCGCAGCGCGAGAGAGAAATTCCTGCCCATGGTCTGGGGCGTGCCGTGCGGAAAGCTGGAGCCGGGGGAGTTGCCCGAGGACGGCCTGCTGCGGGAACTCAAGGAGGAGACGGGTCTGCTGGGCGAAGCCATCCGCAAGGTCGGGGAATCGTCCTTCGTGAGTGAGTACCAGGGCAGAGAGATCAAGAACTGGCAGGACAACTTCCTGGTGAGGCCCCTCAGCCGGCACATCACTCTGCCCGAGCCCGATCAGTCCTACGCGTGGCTGACCCCGGAGGAGCTGCACAGCGTCGACATCGACGCCTACAACCTGGACATCGTGCGGCAGGCTCTTTCCGCCCAGCGCTAGGGACCCGGCGCTAGGGGCCCGGCGCCAGGGGCCCGGCGCTAGGCGGCCGGTGCGTCCTGGGGCCGCACGCCCGCTGCTTCCCGTGCCTCCGGCGACTCCAGCTGCCGCGCCGTGCGCTCGGCCGTGCCGCGGGCCCAGCGGCCGGTGGTCAGCGCACCCAGGACGAGGACGGCGAGGCCACAGCCGGTGAGGATCCACCAGCCGGGGACGGCGGCCGCCACGAAGGTGTCCTTGTACGCCGAGTCGTCGATGCCGGAGGCGAGGACCGCGCCGACCACCGCGACGCCGAGGGTCGCGCCGATCTGGCGGCTGGTCGAGGCGACGGCGGCCGCGACACCGGCCTGGCTGCGGGGCATGCCGGAGACGGCGGTGTTGGTGATGGGGGCGTTCACGAAGCCGAAGCCGAGGCCGAACAGGACGTAGCCGATGACGAGCGTGACGTTCGACGTCTCGCCCTCGAAGGCGGCGAACAGCACTCCGCTCGCGGTCATCGTGACCCCCGCGATCAGCAACGGCAGCCGCGGTCCCCTGCTGCCGATCAACCGCCCCGACAGCGGTGCGCACACGAAGCACATCACGGCCATGGGCAGCATCCACAGGCCCGCGTGCAGCGCGTCCAGGCCGCGGACGTTCTGCAGATAGAGCGTCGAGAGGAACAGGAAGCCGCCCAGTGCCGCGAACGCGCTGACCGCTATCACCGTGGCCCCGCTGAACGGCGCCGAGCGGAAGAAGCGCAGGTCGATGAGGGGTTCGTCGCGCCGACGCTCGTACCACAGCAGACCGAGCAGCGCGGCGACGGCGATCGCGCCGAAGACGAGGATCTTCAGGGCGCCGGAGCTGGGCGCCTCGATGATCGCGTACGTCAGCGCGCCGAGCAGCGCGATGACGAGGACCTGGCCGACCGGGTCGGGGCGGCGGGCCTTGGGGGCGCGGGACTCGGGGACGTAGCGCCAGGTGAGCAACAGGGCGGCCAGGCCCACCGGGAGGTTGATCCAGAAGATCGAGCGCCAGCCGACCGAGTCCACGAGGAGGCCGCCGATCAGCGGCCCCGCGGCCATGGAGACGCCGACCACACCGCCCCAGACCCCGATGGCGCGGGCGCGCTCACGCGGGTCGGTGAAGGTGTTGGTGACGATCGACATCGCGACCGGGTTCAGCATCGAGCCGCCGACCGCCTGGACCATGCGGAAGGCGACGAGCGATTCGAGGTTCGGGGCCAGGGAGCACAGGACCGAGCCGATCGTGAACAGGACCAGGCCCGCCTTGAACACCCGGCGGCGGCCGATGCGGTCGGCGGTCGAGCCCGCGAGCATCAGCAGCGACGCCAGGACCAGTGTGTACGCGTCGATGGTCCACTGGAGACCCGCCATGTCCGTGTGCAGGTCCTGCTGCATCGAGGGCAGGGCGACGTTGAGAACCGTGTTGTCGAGGCTCACGATCAGCAGACTCATACAGCAGATCGCGAGCACCAGCAGACGGCGGCGAGGACTGAGCTCGGGCATTCCACCAGGGTACGCCGACGTCAATAGTGCGTCTAACTAACGACTCGCGGGCACCTCTCCTCGTACGCGACAATGGGGGAATGTCCACGACCGTCCTCGCGCCCGCCCCCTCTCTCTCGATCGGCCCCCACACGGTGCAGCCGCCCGTCGTCCTCGCCCCCATGGCCGGGATCACGAACGCGCCGTTCCGTACGCTCTGCCGGGAGTTCTCCGGCGGCAAGGGCCTCTTCGTCAGCGAGATGATCACCACACGGGCGCTGGTCGAGCGCAACGAGAAGACGATGCAGCTGATCCGCTTCGACGCGAGCGAGCAGCCGCGCTCGATCCAGCTGTACGGCGTGGACCCGGCGACCGTCGGCAAGGCCGTCCGCATGATCGCGGAGGAGGGACTGGCCGACCACATCGACCTGAACTTCGGCTGCCCGGTCCCGAAGGTGACCCGCAAGGGCGGCGGCTCCGCCCTCCCGTACAAGCGGCACCTGCTGCGGGCGATCCTGCGCGAGGCCGTCAGCGGGGCGGGCGACCTCCCCGTGACGATGAAGATGCGCAAGGGCATCGACGACGACCACATCACGTACCTCGACGCCGGGCGGATCGCCGTCGAGGAGGGTGTCACGGCCATCGCGCTGCACGGGCGCACCGCCGCCCAGCACTACGGCGGCACCGCGGACTGGGACGCGATCGCACGCCTCAAGGAGCATGTGCCGGAGATCCCCGTCCTCGGCAACGGCGACATCTGGTCCGCCGAGGACGCGGTGCGGATGGTGCGGGAGACCGGGTGCGACGGGGTCGTGGTCGGGCGCGGGTGCCTCGGGCGGCCGTGGCTGTTCGGCGATCTGGTGGCGGTCTTCGAGGGGCGTACGGAGTATGCGCGTCCGACGCTGCGCGAGGTCGCGGCCGTCATGGTCCGGCACGCCACCCTGCTCGGCGAGTGGATCGGCGACGAGGCGCGCGGCGTCATCGACTTCCGCAAGCACGTGGCCTGGTATCTGAAGGGCTTCGCGGTCGGCTCCGAGATGCGCAAGCGCCTGGCGATCACCTCCTCGCTCGCCGAACTGTCCGAAGGGCTGGCCGAGTTGGACCTCGACCAGCCGTGGCCGCTCGGCGCGGACGGGCCCCGCGGCCGTACCTCCGGCAACAACAGGGTCGTCCTGCCGGACGGTTGGCTGAAGGACCCGTACGACTGCGCGGGCGTGAGCGAGGACGCGGAGCTGGACACGTCCGGCGGGTGATACGGCCGGGGGTGACGACGCGGCCGGGTGTGACGCGGCTGCGGGTGACACGGCCGGGGGTGCCACGGTCGGGTCCTGGAGGCCCCGCCCCCGCCGCCGAAGCGGCCGAAGCCGTTCAGCGGGCGGCGGCGGACGCCAACAGTGCGCTGTGGCGGGTCACGGAGGGCGACCCGGGCGCCCGCGAACGCTTCGACGAGGCCCACGGAGTGTTCCGCCACAGACTGGCGGAGTTCAACGAGGCGGCCCGCGACGCCATGACCGCCTCGTAGGAACCACCGACAGGACCTACGCGCCCCCCACCGCCGTGAGCAGCGCCAGTGGAGCCGCCGCCGAGCGTGACTCCCGTACGCACGCGTGCGGGTACGGCACCGGCTCCCGGTGGGTGTCACGGCCGTAGCCCGCGAGGACCTCGGGGAGGCGATGGCCGGCGGCGGTGGCCGCGTCCACCAGCGCGTGGGCGACCGTGCGAGCCTCGTCATGCAGGCCGTAGCGGGACAGGCCCAGGGTGATCAGCGCGTTGTCGTGCGGCCAGACCGAGCCACGGTGGTACGACAACGGGTGGTACGCCGGCTGGTCGGCGGCCAGGGTGCGCACGCCCCAGCCGGAGAAGAAGTCCGGCTCGAGCAGGCGGCGGCCGACCAGTTCGCCGTACTCCTTGTCGAGCAGACCCGACCAGAGCAGATGGCCCGCGTCCGACGCGAGGGCGTCGACCTGGTTGCCGTCGCCGTCCAACGCCAGGGCAGGGAAGGCGTGTTCGGCCATCCAGAAGTCTCGCTGGAAGCGGTCGCGGAGGTCGGCGGCGGCCTGTTCGAGAAGGGCCGCGTAGACCTCGTCGTCCCAGACCGTGCGGGCCAGATGCGCGGTGCGGCGCAGTGCGTCGTACGCGTATCCCTGCGCGCCCGCCGCCATCACCGGCCCGGTGGGGCGGCTGCCGTCGGCCGAGCAGATCGCGCCCGGGGAGTCCTTCCAGTTCTGGTTGGCGAGGCCGCCGCCGTCCGCACGGTAGACGAGATAACCGCGGGAGGTCAGGCCGCCGTGGTCCAGCATCCAGCCGATCGCCGCGCGGGCGTTGGCCTCCAGACGCCGGGCCAGGGTCACCTCACCGGTGTGCTCCGTGTACGCGCCGAGCAGCACCAGGAACAGGGGCGTCGCGTCCACCGAGCCGTAGTAACGCCCGTACGGCACCTGCCCGAAGTGCGCCAGCTCGCCGTGCCGCACCTCATGCACGATCTTGCCGGGCTGGGCCACCGTGCCCGCTCCCACCTCCACCGCCTGGGTCGCGGCGAGCGCGGGCAGCGTGGCGGCGGCGAGCTGGGGGCGGTAGGGGAGCGCGAAGAGGGAGGTCAGGAGGGCGTCGCGGCCGAGCAGGGTGAGGAACCAGGGCACTCCGGCCGCGGGGACACGCAGCTCCTCACCGTCCGGGCCGCGCGCCGGGACCTGGAGCACCGCGAGGTCCGACAGACCTCGCGCGCAGGCCGCGGCCAGCTCCGGCCAGCCGGTCGGGAAGGGCACGCCCTCCGCGAACTCGTCCTCCAGCGCGAGGAGTTGCTCGTTGGCCGCGGCGGGGGAGGGCGGTACTTCCGGGTCCTTCAGGGCGCCGTGCGGGCGGGCCGCCACGCGCAGCGACAGCTCGGCGGAGGCGTGCGGTTCGAGGTCGAGCGTCCAGACGAGGCGACGGGCGCCCGTGCCGGTCTCCTCGACTCCGTCCGGCGGCGGCTCGGAGGTGACCGTCGTACAGGACCGCCACTCCCCGCGCTGATAGCTGAACTCGACTCCGTCGTCGAGGACTTGGCGCCTGCGTACGACGCCGATCTTGGCGTACGTACGGTGGTCGGAGCGCAGCTCGAACTGGTCCGTGAAGTCGGCGTCCACCGTCACCGCGATCCGCACCGTGGTGGGCGTCGGACGGTTGCTGGTGACGCGCAGCGCCTCCACGAACGCGCCGTCGGTGACGGCCTGTTCACGAAAGAGCGTGTACGCGGGCGGTTCGTTGCGGCCGCCGCGCGGTACGAGCACACAGCGCGCCGTGTCGCCGTCCGTGACCGGCGTGAGCGCCTCGGGCACCGCGCCGTCGACGGTCAGCTGCCAGCGGCTGAGGTGCCGGGCGTCCCGTACGAATAACCCGTCCGGGGAACTGCCGCCCCGCACTCCGCTGATGTCCCCGCCGTCGCCCACGGCGGCGAACGTCCCACCGTGCACGAGCAGATGATGCCGCTCCGTCATCCCCGGTCCCCTCCCTTGGCGCCCGTCTCGAATGTGCTGTGTGGCGTGGTGCTGTGTGGTGTGTCGAACAAGGTGTCGTGCCTCGAGTGGGACACGATCTGGTCCGCATGGTCCGTGTGGTCTGCCTGGTCCGTCCCTGAGGGCTCGTGCAGCAGGTCCAGCGTCAGCGCGGCCGTCCAGCTGAAACCGAGCGCTCCGCAGGCCTCGCCGGTGTACGGATCCACGTACTCCGCGAACCCGGACGCGTCGGCGGTCTCCAGCAGCGCGGCCCGCAGCTCCTCCGCGCGGCCGTGCTCCCCGTGCAGCCGCAGTCCGCGCTCCAGCAGCCAGTTCGTGTTGAACCAGGCCGGGCCGCGCCAGTAGCGGTGCGGATCGAAGGCGTGCCCGGTCAGGTCGTAGCTCGGCACCAGCCGGGCGACGTCGCCGAGCCCGAAGTGCGGCCCGCTCGCCGTGCGTACGACGGTGGAGGCGATGTCGCGGGGCAGCGCGGGGAGGATGAGCGGAAGGAGCCCGGCGACACTGCGCTCGGGAATGAGAGCACCGCTCTGGGAGCGCTGCTCCGATGTGTGAGCGGTGCTCTGTGAGCGACGCTCCGAGAGGTGAGCGCCGCTCTGGGAGCAGTGCTCCGATACGTGAGCGCCGCTCTGGGAGCGCTGCTCCGAAGCGTGAGCACCGCTCCGAGGGCGCCGCTCTGAATCGAGAGCACCGCTCTCGCCCCCGCCGTACACATCCCGGCAGAAGAACATTCCCTCCGCCGGATCCCACAGCCGCTCCACCAGCGCGGCCGTCAGCCGCTCCGCGCGCGCGTGCCGTGCGGTCCCCGCCGCGCCCAGCTCCCGCGCGATGGCCGCCAATGCGTGCTCGGAGGCGATCAGCAACGCGTTGAACGCCGGGTCCTCGACGGCGAACTCGCCGCCCCCGTCGGCGTACCCCCCGTCCCGGTAGTCCGTCGCGAGCCGCACGTACCGCCCGTAGTCGAGATCCGTCGGCCGGTCCTCGGCGGCACCGTGGTCGAGGTCGGCGCGGCGGAAGGTGCGCGGCTCGGCCGGGGTGATCCGGCTGAGCGGGGCATCCCAGCAGGGGCTGTTGTCCATACCCTGTTCCCAGGGGTGGACCACCGAGGCGAGCCCGCCGCCGCCCAGGTCCCGGCGGTGCAGGAGATAGCGGTGCCAGGCCGCGAGCCGGGGATACATACGGGGGAGGAAGGCGCGGGCCCGCGACAGGCCGGGGTCGGCCTGGTGCACCAGCCAGGCGGCGAGCGCGTGCACCGGCGGCTGCACGATGCCCGACGTCTGTACGGCGCGCGGGGCGCCCGCGGCGCGCCCCGCGGTGGAGGAGCGCCAGAAGTCGGGGCTCGGGAAGTACGCGTCCAGTGGTACGGAGGGGTTGAACACAATGTGCGGGATCCGACCGTCGCCCCACTGGGCGCCGAGCAGTGTCTCCAGCTCCGTCTGTGCCCGCAGGGGGGACAGGTGGCGCAGGCCGATCGCGATGAAGGCGGAGTCCCAGGACCATTGGTGCGGGTACAGGCCGCGCGAGGGGACCGTGGACGTTCCCGTCCAGTTGCCCTCGAGCGTGCGGGCCGCCCTGAGGTGCAGCGACCCGGTGGACTCGGCGGGATCGTATACATGTGCGCCGGAGTGGGTGATCTCACGCGAGCCGGGCGGAGAGGGTGAGCCCGAGGTGCGTACGGGGGTGGTGATCCCCGTGCGACGAATGGTGAGTTGGGTTGTGCTGTCCACTCAGGTCTCCCCGAAGACGTGCGGTCGGCCGGTTCGGCAGTAGCTACCGTAGGGTTACGTCTATTTAACACGCAAAACTCAATATGTAATGCAGAGTTGGTTAACGCAAGAGGGTGCGCATGACAGGAAGGGCGGCGAAGGCCATGAGGGCCGGGAATCAGGCAAGCGCCGGAGATCTGCTCGAGCTGGTGCGCAGCGGCCGCGCCACGACACGCGGCGCGCTGCAGCAGGCCACCGGTCTGTCACGGGCCACGGTCGGCCAGCGCCTGGACCGGCTGTTCCGCGCGGGCTGGCTGCGCGAGGGTGCGGGTGGCCCGGTGGACTCGCCGCTGGGCGGGCGTCCTTCCATCACCCTCGAGTTCGACGACGCGCACGCCGTCGTCCTCGCCGCGGACCTCGACACCCGGCACGGCCGGGCCGCCGTCGTGTCGCTGACCGGCGAGATCCTGGCCGAGCACCACGGAACCCTGCGTATCGAGGACGGCCCGGACGCCGTCCTGGGTGAGCTCGGTCATTGGTTCGCCGAGTTGCTGGAGAAGGCCGGGCAGAGCGCGGACTCCGTGTGTGGCATCGGGCTCGCGGTGCCGGGCCCCGTGGACAGCGACACCGGCCGGGTCGTCCAGCCGCCGATCATGCCGGGCTGGGACGGCTACGACATACGGGGACGCCTGAGCAGGGCGTTCGAGGAGCACACCGGAACCCGGACCGGAACCCGGAGCGGCGCCGGGATCCCCGTACTCGTCGACAACGACGCCAACCTCATGGCGTACGGAGAACAGCGCACCGGTTATCCGGACTGCTCGGCGTTCGCGCTGGTCAAGGTCTCCACCGGTATCGGCGCGGGCATGGTCGTGGGCGGTGCCATCTATCGGGGCGTGGACGGGGGCGCCGGCGACATCGGGCACATCCGGATCGGCGCCGACGCACTGTGCAGGTGCGGTTCGTACGGCTGTCTGGCCGCCGTCGCGAGCGGTGGCGCGGTGGCCCGTCGGCTCGCCGAGTCCGGGGTGCGGGCCACGTCCGGCTCGGATGTGCGCGACCTGCTGACCGCCGGGCATCCGGAGGCGATGGCGCTCGCGCGGGAGGCCGGGCGGCAGGTCGGTGACGTCCTCGCGACCGTCGTGACGCTGCTCAACCCGGGCGTTCTGATGATCGCGGGGGATTTGGCCGGAACACCCTTCCTCACGGGGGTGCGGGAGCTGCTGTACCAGCGGGCGCTGCCCCGTTCGACCGCTCATCTGGACGTGGTGACCTCGCGGCTCGGTGACCGGGCCGGGCTGGTCGGGGCGGGGGCGCTGGTCGTGGAGTACTTGTACGCGCCGGGGCGGGTGGAGGAGCGACTGACGGCGCTGGGCGTGTGATGGCGCTGGGCGTGTGACGGCGCCGTCAGTGTGACGGCGCCGTCAGTGTGACGGCGCCGGGCGTGTGACATCCGTGTGTCGTGTCCGCAGGGCGGTCCGCATGGTGAAATCTGGCCGCTCCGCGCGACGTGATTCTCGCCACGCTTGATAAGGTTGATGCTCAGATGAGCGGATCTTGAGCGGGTGCACTTCCCTAAGGGGTGGCACTCAGTGCCACCCCTTGATCGTTCACCAGGTGAACTCAGGCGTGTCGACGCCTGCTCATGTGAGCGCGTAGGGCGATCTACGGGCGTTGATTCGTTCAAGAAGTGAAAACAGCCGCAGGTCGACGCTTGCCAAGCTTTGACTTTCGATCCAGTGGCGGACGGGTGGTTACAGGCGCATGACGCGCAAGTGGACGTACCCAGGCGCCTTCGATCTGGGTATGTTCCTGGCCGTCAGGGCAGCCACCGCGTCCTCGAGGAGTCGAGACCCGTGTCGGAAAACAAAGATCCCCACGTAGCTGAGAGCGGCGTCGAGGGCGTGAAGTTCGTCTATGACTTCACCGAGGGCAACAAGGACCTCAAGGACCTCCTCGGTGGCAAGGGCGCGAACCTCGCCGAGATGACCAACCTGGGCCTTCCCGTCCCTCCCGGCTTCACGATCACCACTGAGGCGTGCAAGACCTACCTCGACAGCGGCGAGGAGCCGGCGGCGCTGCGTGACGAGGTGAGTGCACACCTCGACGCGCTCGAGCAGAAGATGGGCAAGAAGCTCGGCCAGGCCGACGATCCCCTGCTCGTATCCGTCCGTTCCGGTGCGAAGTTCTCCATGCCGGGCATGATGGACACCGTGCTGAACATCGGGCTCTCCGACAAGTCGGTCCAGGGCCTCGCCAAGCAGGCCGGCGACGACCGCTTCGCGTGGGACTCGTACCGCCGCCTCATCCAGATGTTCGGCAAGACGGTCCTCGCCGTCGACGGCGAGCTCTTCGAGGACGCGCTGGAAGCGGCTAAGGACGCCAAGAAGGTCACGGTCGACACCGACCTCGAGGCGGCCGACCTGAAGAAGCTGGTCACCAAGTTCAAGAAGATCGTCAAGACCGAGGCCGGGCGGGACTTCCCGCAGGACCCGCGCGAGCAGATGGACCTCGCCATCCACGCGGTCTTCGACTCCTGGAACACCGACCGCGCCAAGCTCTACCGCCGCCAGGAGCGCATCCCGCACGACCTCGGCACGGCGGTCAACATCTGTTCGATGGTCTTCGGCAACCTGGGCCCCGACTCGGGTACGGGCGTGGCGTTCACACGTGACCCGGCCAGTGGCCACCAGGGCGTCTACGGCGACTACCTCCAGAACGCCCAGGGCGAGGACGTGGTGGCCGGCATCCGCAACACGGTCCCGCTCGCCGAGCTGGAGTCGATCGACAAGAAGTCGTACGACCAGCTGATGCAGATCATGGAGACCTTGGAGAACCACTACAAGGATCTCTGCGACATCGAGTTCACCATCGAGCGCGGGCAGCTGTGGATGCTCCAGACGCGTGTCGGCAAGCGCACGGCGGGCGCGGCCTTCCGTATCGCGACGCAGCTGGTGGACCAGGGCCTGATCGACGAGGCGGAGGCGCTCCAGCGTGTGACGGGTGCCCAGCTCGCCCAGCTGATGTTCCCGCGCTTCGACGACGAAGCGAAGGTCGAGCAGATCGGCCGGGGCATCGCGGCGTCGCCGGGTGCGGCGGTCGGCAAGGCGGTCTTCGACTCGTACACGGCGATCAAGTGGTCGCGTTCAGGCGAGAAGGTCATCCTGATCCGCCGCGAGACGAACCCCGACGACCTCGACGGCATGATCGCGGCGGAGGGCATCCTGACCTCGCGCGGCGGCAAGACCTCCCACGCGGCCGTGGTCGCGCGCGGCATGGGCAAGACCTGTGTCTGCGGCGCGGAGGAACTGGAGGTCGACACCAAGCGCCGCCGCCTGACGGCGCCGGGCGGCCTGGTGGTCGAGGAAGGCGACGTCGTCTCGATCGACGGCTCGACGGGCAAGGTGTACCTGGGCGAGGTCCCGGTCGTCCCGTCCCCGGTCGTCGAGTACTTCGAGGGCCGGATGCACGCGGGTGCCGACGACGCGGACGAACTGGTCGCCGCCGTACACCGGATCATGGCGTACGCGGACAGGGTCCGCCGTCTCCGGGTCCGCGCCAACGCCGACAACGCGGAGGACGCCCTGCGCGCCCGTCGCTTCGGTGCCCAGGGCATCGGCCTGTGCCGCACGGAGCACATGTTCCTCGGCGACCGCCGTGAACTGGTCGAACGCCTGATCCTCGCCGACACGGACGCGGAGCGCGAGGACTCCCTGAAGGAGCTCCTGCCCCTCCAGAAGAAGGACTTCGTCGAACTCTTCGAGGCGATGGACGGCCTCCCGGTGACGATCCGTCTCCTCGACCCGCCGCTGCACGAGTTCCTGCCCGACGTGACCGAACTGTCGGTACGAGTGGCGCTGGCGGAGTCGCGCGGCGACGCCAACGAGAACGACCTGCGCCTCCTCCAGGCGGTCCACCGCCTGCACGAGCAGAACCCGATGCTGGGCCTGCGCGGTGTGCGCCTGGGCCTGGTCATCCCCGGCCTGTTCACCATGCAGGTACGGGCGATCGCCGAGGCCGCCGCCGAGCGCAAGAACGCCAAGGGTGACCCGCGCGCCGAGATCATGATCCCGCTCGTCGGAACGGTCCAGGAGCTGGAGATCGTCCGCGAGGAGGCCGACCAGGTCATCGCGGAGGTCCAGGCGGCGACGGGCACGGCCCTGAAACTCGCCATCGGCACGATGATCGAACTGCCTCGGGCCGCGCTGACCGCCGGTCAGATCGCGGAGGCGGCGGAGTTCTTCTCCTTCGGTACGAACGACCTCACGCAGACGGTGTGGGGCTTCAGCCGGGACGACGTGGAGGCGAGCTTCTTCACGGCGTACCTGGAGAAGGGCATCTTCGGCGTCAGCCCCTTCGAGACCATCGACAAGGACGGCGTCGGCTCCCTGGTCCGCTCCGCCGCCAAGGCCGGCCGCGAAACCCGCCCCGACCTGAAGCTCGGAGTCTGCGGCGAGCACGGCGGCGACCCCGAGTCGGTCCACTTCTTCCACGAGGTGGGACTCGACTACGTCTCCTGCTCCCCCTTCCGTATCCCGGTGGCTCGCCTGGAAGCGGGGCGCGCGGCGTCCTCGTCCGCGGGCAGCGACCACCGCTAGGGCCTGTCCGGGCCTCACGACCCCGGGGCTGTCGCCGGGTCACCCCGACCCTCACCGACACGGCAACAGCCCCGGCGCACCAAGAGAGGGCGGCACCCCTGTGCGGGGGGTGCCGCCCTCTTGGGTTTCGTACATGTACGTCACCTCGGATTCGGCCCTCCCGCCAAGGCCGGCCAGGACAGGTCCTGGGCGAAGGCCCAGCCGCTCCAGTGCTCGACCCGGACGGCGACCACGGGGCCCTGGGGAGGGGACTCCTTGTACTGCTTGTACTTGCCGCACAACAACCTCACCGCGTCGCGCCGCTCCTGCCCGTCCTCCAGCAGCACTTCCCCACGGCCATCGGCACGGGCCCACCACAGCGTCGACCAGTCCTCGTCGTAGTGATCGACCAGCACCGTCACCGAGGGGTTCTCCTCGATATTGCGCAACCGCCGCAGCGTCCGTGTGCTCTTGGGCTTGTGGTCCACCGCGAAATACACGACGTCATTCAGGACGGCGAAGGTCACTGGTACCGCATGGGGAACCCCGTGGGCGTCAGCTGTCGCCAGCCGAGCGACGGGCGAGGAAACAAAACGTTCCCGGGCGTCGAGCGGCGAGAGCTTCATGCGTCCCACCGTAACGAGGCCCTGTTGCTTGTGCTTCTTGTGCTTCCGGATCACCTGATGGGATGGCAATCCATACACCAAAGGTTTCAGCATGTAACTGATCAACTATTTTGTGTGATATCCGGTGGTCGGTGGGGCCGTCGGGATCACGCGAGGGGACAGATGAAAACGGCGATGGGGTGAGTTGATTCGGCGGGGGCTGAGAGGGCGCGGCTTACGGTGAGTAGTCGAGGAGAGGGGCTTGGTGTGGGTGGCTGGGACTTGAGCGACATTCCTGATCAGCGTGGGCGTAACGTCGTCGTCACGGGAGCCAATAGTGGGATCGGGTATGTCACCGCGCGTGAGCTCGCCCGGCGTGGCGCCCGTGTGGTGCTTGCCTGTCGGAGTGAGGTGAGAGGGGCCGGGGCGGGGGATCAGATCGTCGCCGAAGTGCCCGGCGCGGATGTTGAGTTCTTGCGGCTGGATCTTGGGGATCTGGAGTCGGTGGCGGAATTCGCGGTGGCGTATGAGCACGCGTACGGCCGGCTTGATCTGCTGGTCAACAACGCCGGTGTGATGGCCTTGCCACGGGGGCGGACCGTCGACGGGTTCGAGACGCAGTTCGGGGTCAATCACCTTGGGCACTTCGCGCTCACCGGGTTGTTGCTCCCGGCGTTGCTCCAGACCCCCGGTGCGCGGGTCGTGACCGTGTCGAGCATGTTCCATGTGGTCGCCAACATTGATGTCAATGATCTCAATTGCGAGCGGCATTCATATCGGCGTTGGGTTGCCTACGGGCGGTCCAAGACCGCCAATCTCCTCTTCACGCATGAGCTGGCGCGGCGGCTGGCCGGTATCGGGTCCGATGTTGTGGCGGCGGCCGCGCATCCGGGGTATGCCGCCACCAACCTCCAGACCGTCGGGCCGAGGATGGCGGGCCGCAGGGGTACTGAGCGGTTCATGGAGATCGGCAATCGGTTCTTCGGGCAGAGCGCCGATGCTGGGGCGCTGCCTACGCTCTACGCCGCCACCGCGCCCGGGGTGCTGCCCGATTCCTTCACCGGGCCCTCGTTCGCGATGTGGCGCGGCTCGCCCACGACGTCCCGGCGGGCCGGGTGGACCTTGAACGACACGGCCGGGGAGCGGCTCTGGGCGGCGTCGGAGCGGCTGACGGGAGTCACGTACGACGCGCTGAAGGGGTGAAGGGTTGAAGAGCTGCCCCGCTCAGTCGGGGTTCCCTCCGCCCCAGGGGGTGTCGGAAACCGCCAACACTTTCCGCGAAAGTGTTGGCGGTTTCCGAGAGGGGTGGCCCCGGCAGAGGATCCGCCGACAGCGTTCAGCAGCCGGCCGGGAGCCATGTCGCACGGGCAGCCGTCAGGAGCGGAACGGGCCCCTCACCTCGTACGTGATCCCGCCCGACGAGCTGCCGCTCGTGCCGCGCTGGCTGGAGAAGTACAGGCGGGTGCCGTCGGGGGAGAAGGCAGGGCCGGTGATCTCCGAGCCCGACTGGCCGGTGATGCGCAGGAACGGGGCGATCACGTCGTCCGGCGTGATGACGCAGATCTCCATGTTGCCGCCGTCCTCGGCGACGAAGAGATCGCCGGAGGTGGTGCCGGTGATGTTGTCGACGCCGGTGAGGGGGGCCGTGCCCGACGTGACCAGGGAGTCGTCGTACGCCAGCTCGTAGGTGTTGGTCGTCAGGTTGAGCTGCCAGACTCGGTTGTCGCCCTTCGTGGTGAACCAGACCGTGTCGTTCGCGTAGTAGCAGCCCTCGCCGCCGTTGAAGGACTTCGAGCCCGAGACCTGGGTGCGGGTGGTCGTGGGAGAGCCGTCCGGGTCGGGGATGTTGGTCCAGGTGAAGGAGCCGGACGTGGCCGTTCCCGCGACCATGACCTGGAGGGTGCCGGCGGACAGGTTGCCCCACGTCGTGGGGACGAAGCGGTAGAGACGGCCGTTCGTCTCGTCCTCCGTCAGGTAGATGACCTTGCGTACGGGGTCGGCCGCGGCCGCCTCGTGTTTGAAGCGGCCCATCGCGGGGCGCTGCACCGCCGCGTTCACGCCCCACGGGTCGGTCTCGTAGACGTAGCCGAGGGACACCTCCTCGCAGGACAGCCAGGTGTTCCACGGGGTCTTGCCGCCCGCGCAGTTGGTGCGGGTGCCGGAGAGAATGCGGTACGCGGACGTGATCGTGCCCGAGGAAGAGAACTTCACCGCGCTCGCGCCGCCCGACGGGTTGATCTCCGAGTTGGATACGTAGATCCAGCCGCTGCCGTCGGTGTAACAGGCCCCACCGTCCGGTGCGTTGTGCCAGGTGTACGAGGTGCCGGTGACTGTCTGGCCGGACCGGGCGATCACCCGGCTGGTGAAACCGCTGGGCAGCTGGATGCCGTTGGCGTCCACCGAGCCCAGCGCCCCGTAGGGGCCGGTGCCGGGCTGGGCAGGTGCGGCGTAGGCGGCGCCGCGCCACAGGGTTCCGCCCAGAACGGCCGATGAACCGCCGAGGACGGCCGCACGCAGAAGGGTACGACGTTCCACTTTCGCTCCAAGGAGGTGCCGTGACCGCCCCGTTCGCCGGTCGGCGACGGGGTCGCGCACCGCCGGAGCCTAGGAGTGCGGGGTGGACGGGCCATGGACAGGCGATGGCGTGTACTCGTCACGTGTGTCGTTCCCTGTACGTCCGCGCGTCATGCTGCCCACGAGTGGGGAGTGGTGCGATGCGTAGTCCTCGGGATCAGTCAAGAGGCGAAGTTACTGCGCCCGCACCTCGTACGTCGTCACCGTCACCGTCTCGTCGTCCAGGCACCGTCCGGACTCCAGGTCGAAACGCTGCTTGAGCAGCGGGGAGGCGACGAAGGGGCGGCCCTGGTGGGTGCCGGTGAGGCCGCGGGAGAGGACCGCCGCGCCGCTGAACGGGTCGCGGTTGTCGATGGCGTACATCCGGCCCGCGCGGTCGCGGAAGACGGCGGCCTGCCGGCCGTCGGGCAGCAGTGCCGCCACTCCGCGTCCCGGGGTCAGCAGGGACAGGTCGCAGATGGCGAACCAGCCGTCGTCCAGCCGCAGTTGGACCTTCAGGTCGGTGGTCTCGGGAGCCAGGGTCATCGCTGGGCGCTTCCTTCCAGGGGGCGGCGGCCGATGGACAGCAGCGGCAGGTCGGGCTTGATCTGGTCGCGCTCGGGGACGAAGCCGACGACCGGGTCGGGGGTGTCCGGGGCGTTCACGAAGGACACGAACCGGGCCAGCTTCTCGGGGTTGTTGATGGTCTCGGCCCACTCGTCGCGGTAGGCGGCGACATGCGCGGCCATCAGCGTCTCCAGCTCCTCGCAGATGCCCAGCGAGTCGTGGACGACCACATCGCGTACGTGGTCCAGGCCGCCGGGGATCCGCTCCAGCCAGGTCGACGTGCGCTCCAGGCGATCGGCGGTGCGGATGTAGAACATCAGGAACCGGTCGATCAGGCGGATGAGTTCGGCGTCGCTCAGGTCCTGTGCCAGCAGGTCCGCGTGGCGCGGGGTGGCGCCGCCGTTGCCGCCGACGTACAGGTTCCAGCCGTTGGAGGTGGCGATGATGCCGAAGTCCTTGGACTGGGCCTCGGCGCACTCGCGGGCGCACCCGGAGACGGCCGACTTGAGCTTGTGCGGGGAGCGGAGTCCCCGGTAGCGCAGCTCCAGGTCGATGGCCATACGGACGGAGTCCTGGACGCCGTAGCGGCACCAGGTCTGTCCCACGCACGACTTGACGGTCCGCAGGGACTTTCCGTACGCGTGCCCGGACTCGAAGCCGGCGTCCACCAACCGGGCCCAGATGAGGGGGAGTTGCTCGACCCGTGCGCCGAACATGTCGATGCGCTGACCGCCGGTGATCTTCGTGTAGAGGCCGAAGTCCCGGGCCACCTCACCGATCACGATCAGCTTCTCGGGGGTGATCTCGCCGCCGGGGATGCGCGGCACGATCGAGTACGAGCCGTTCTTCTGGAGGTTGGCGAGGAAGTGGTCGTTGGTGTCCTGGAGGGCGGCCTGCTCGCCGCCCAGGACATAGCCGTCGGCGCCGATGGTCGGGGCGAGGGAGGCGATGATCGAGCCGACGGTCGGCTTGCAGATCTCGCAGCCGTCGCCGCCCCGGGCGCCCTCGCGGCCGTAGCGGTCCAGCAGGACCTGGTACGAGGGGATGCGCAGGGCGAGGACGATCTCGTACAGCTCCTCGCGGGTCTGCCCGAAGCAGCCGCACAGGCCGTGGTCGACCTCGACGCCGCTCGCCGCCAGTTCGTCGTTGACGAGCTGGCCGAGCACCTTGACGCAGCTCCCGCAGCCGGTACCGGCCTTGGTGCACTTCTTGACCTCGGGCACGGTGGTGCAGGAGTGCTCGGTGACCGCGCCGCGGATGGTGCCCTTGGTGACGTTGTGGCAGGAGCAGATGACGGCGGAGTCGGGGAGCGCGGAGGGGCCGAGGGCGACCGGGGCGCCCGCGCCCGCGGGGAGCACCAGCTGCTCGGGGGCGATCGGCGGCACGGAGCCGGTGAAGGCGCGCAGGGTGCCGTAGGCGTCCGCGTCGCCGACCAGGATGCCGCCGAGCAGCTCGCCGTCGCGGCCGATGACCAGCTTCTTGTACGTGCCCGAGCGCGAGTCGGCGTAGACGACGTCGAGGCAGTCGGCGGTGGCGCCGTGCGCGTCGCCGAAGGACGCGACGTCGACGCCCAGCAGCTTCAGCTTCGTCGACAGGTCGGCGCCGGTGAAGCTCGCCTCGTCGGCGGCGATCGTGGCGGCGGTCGTCTCGGCCATCTCGTAGCCGGGCGCGACCAGGCCGTACACCCGGCCGTCCGAGGCGAGGGCGCACTCGCCGATCGCGAACACGTGCGGGTCCGAGGTGCGGCACTGTTCGTCGACCTTGATGCCGCCGCGCTCGCCGACCGTGAGGCCGGTGTCGCGGGCCAGCTGGTCGCGGGGGCGGACACCCGCCGAGAACACCACCAGATCGGTGGAGAGTTCGGAGCCGTCGGACAGCTTCATGCCGGTCACGGCGCCGTCCTCGCCGGCGACGATCTCCTGCGTGCCGGTGCCCGTGTGGACGCTCAGGCCCATGTCCTGGATGGTGCGCAGGAGCGCGGCGCCGCCGCCGTCGTCCACCTGTACGGGCATCAGGCGCGGCGCGAACTCCACGATGTGCGTGGTCAGTCCGAGGCCCTTCAGCGCGCCCGCGGCTTCCAGGCCGAGCAGGCCGCCGCCGACCACCGCGCCGGTCGTCGCGCGCGCCTTCGCGTACTCCTCGATGGCGAGCAGGTCCTCGATGGTGCGGTAGACGAAGCAGCCCTCGGCGTCCTTGCCGGGGACCGGCGGCACGAAGGGGTAGGAGCCGGTGGCGAGGACGAGGGTGTCGTACGCGACCGTCAGGCCGGAGCGGGCCGTCACCGTCCGCGCGTCCCGGTCGATCGTCTCGGCCGGGTCGCCGAGGTGCAGCTCGATCGCGTGCTCCTTGATGAACTCCGCGTCGGTGAGCGAGAGTTCGTCCGGTGTGCGGCCCGAGAAGTACGAGGTGAGCTGGACCCGGTCGTACGCCGGACGCGGCTCCTCGCACAGCACGACCACGCGGTGCGTGGCGGTCAGGCCGCGCTCGGCGAGCGCTTCGAGGAGGCGCTGGCCGACCATGCCATGGCCGACGAGCACGATCGTGGGGCGGGGCCGGTCCCCAACAATTGCGGTCGTGGACATCAGGAGCCTCCATCGTTGGTGAGCAGGTGAAGCAGCGGGGCACCGTCCGTGGGGAGCGGCTCTGCTCCCTCCCAGGCGCGGGCGAGCGCGCCGACGGTGCCGAGTTCGCCGACGAGTACGCCGCCGACCAGCCGGTCGTCGCGGACGACGACCTTGCGGTAGGTGCCGCGGGTGGCGTCGGCGAGCTGGATGACGTCGTCGCCGGGGCGGGGGTCGACCTCGCCGAAGGCGGCGAGATCGAAGGGGCTGTGGTCGAAGGGGGTGGTGTGACCGGTGAGGGTGAGCCGGGTCAGGGAGCGGGTGCCGGTGTAACGGGCACTCGTATTACTCGCGTTACTCGCCTCGCTCGCAGCACTTGCGTCGCTCGCGCCGCTTGCGATCAGCTCGGCGAGTACGTCGGCCTGTTCGAGGGCGGGCGCGGCCAGGCCGTACACCGTGCCCTGGTGTTGGACGCAGTCGCCGATCGCGTGGATGTGCGGGTCGGACGTACGCAGTTCGTCGTCGACGAGGATGCCCTTGTGGACGGCGAGGCCCGCGTCCTGCGCGAGGCCCACGCGGGGGTGGACGCCACAGGCGAGGACGACGAGGTCGGCGTCGAGCGCGTACCCGTCGGCCAGCTCGACCGAGCGGACCGCGCCGGCGACGCTGCGCACGTCGCGTACCCGGCACTCGGTGTGCACCTCGACGCCCAGGTCCGTGAGGTGCCGGTGCACCAGCCGGGACGCGGAGGGGTCGAGCTGGCGCTCCATGAGTCGCTCGGCCTGCTGGGTGAGCACCACCTGTGCGCCGCGCACGGCGAGCGCGCGGGCGGCCGAGACGCCGAGGAGTCCGCCGCCGATCACGACGGCCCGGACGCCGGGGCGGACGGCCTTCGACAGGCCCAGGCAGTCGTCCATGGTGCGGAACGCGTGCACCCCCTCGGGCAGCTCGTGCCGGTCACGTGTGAACAGACCGCGCAAGGGGGGGAGCATGGCGTTGGAACCGGTCGCGAGGACCAGCGTGTCGTATGCGATCACCGAGTCGTCGGCGCAGTGCACCATGCGTGCGGCGCGGTCGATGTGGACGGCCCGGGCGCGCACCAGCCGGGCCGGCGAGGGGAGCGCGATCACCTCGGGGGCGTAGCGGCCGGCCAGGACCTCGGCGAGCAGCACGCGGTTGTACGGGTCGTGCTCCTCCTCGCCGACGAGCACGGCGGACATGCCGAGCTGCTGGAGCCGCTGGGCGAGACGTGCGCCCGCGAGTCCGGCGCCGATCACCACCACACGCGTATTCGAGGTCATGTACCGCAGCGTGCGATGCCGGTGTTACCCGATCGCATCACGTCTGTTTCCCGCGGGGAACGCTGCCCTCAGCGGGGGCGGGGTCCGGATGTGAGGGTTCGGCGTACGCGCCAGGGGCCGGGCGTGAGGTGGTGCGCGCGGGGCTGCGAAGCGCGCCCCCGAACCCCGCCCCCGAACCTCAGGAGATCCTCAGGCTTGACGCCAATTCATGGACGGCGCATCTATCCCGTCCATAGGGTCGCGATCATGTCTGACATATCGCTGACCGTGGTCGTTGTGCTGTGCCTCGCCTCCCTCGCGGCGGGCTGGATCGACGCCGTGGTGGGCGGCGGCGGGCTGCTCCTGCTTCCCGCGCTGCTGCTGGGGCTGCCTTCCGGTACTCCGGCGGCGTACGCGCTGGGCACCAACAAGGCGGTGGCGATCGTCGGGACGACGGGCGCCGCGGTGACGTACGCGCGCAAGGCGCCCGTGGACGTGCGCCTCGCCGTACGGATCGGGCTCGCTGCGCTCGCCGGCTCGACGGCGGGGGCGTTCGTCGCGGCCGGGCTGAGCACCGAGGTGCTGAAGCCGGTCGTCATGGTCGTCCTGGTCGGCGTCGGAGCCTTCGTGATCTTCCGCCCCGCCTTCGGTACGGCACCCTCGACCACCCCCGTCTCCCCGCGCCGCGTTCTCGCCGCCATCGGGCTCGCGGGCCTCGGCATCGGCTTCTACGACGGGCTGATCGGCCCCGGCACGGGTACGTTCCTCGTGCTCGCCCTGACCGCGCTGCTCCACCTCGATCTGGTGACCGCCTCGGCCACCGCCAAGATCGTCAACTGCTGCACCAACGCCGGCGCCCTGGCGACCTTCGCCTGGAAGGGCACGGTCCACTGGCAGCTGGCCGCGCTGATGGCCGTCTTCAACCTCGTCGGTGGCACGGTCGGGGCGCGCACGGCGCTCAAGAAGGGCAGCGGGTTCGTCCGGGTGGTGCTGCTGACGGTGGTGTGCGCGCTGGTGGCGAATTTGGGGTATCAGCAGTGGGTCGCATAGCGGCGCGGTGGACGGACGTCACTTTCTCAGCGTGACGTCGGTCTGCCAGGGCTCGCCGAACTTGTAGGGCGTCCCGTCCTCGGATGTCCCGCTGCTGGTAAATACTCCGATGACGCCGAGCTTCTCACCCGGTGTGGACGACTGAAGAATGTCGCACACCTGGGGGGCGGTGGTGACCGGAGTGTCCTTGAGGTGGGTGATGACGTCACGGGCCTCGAGATTCGCCTTGCTGGCCGGAGAGTTGTTGTCCACGCTCAAAATGACGAGACCGTCGATTTTCTTGTCGGTGAGGCGCTTCTGCAGCGCCTGCATCTTAGCTTGGTCTTCCTCGGGGAAGTAGGCCAGGAAATTGGGGTCGCTGAGCGCGATCAGGTTCTGCCATCCGGGATTGTTCTTTCCCTCTCCGTCGGAAAGCCTTTTGAGAAGGGGTTCGGCGTGGTCGCTGCTGATGGCGAAGTTCTGGTCTCGAATCTCGCCTGCGGCAATGGCCTCGTTGATACCGACAAGCTTCGCTTCGCTGTTGAGCAGCGGACCTCCGGAATTTCCGGCATTGAGCGTCGCCGAATGCTGGATCGTGGACGGCAGGTTGGGCTGACTCAGATTGCCCGTCTGGGCGACGTCGGGCGACTGGACCACCCCGTTGGTAAGGACAGCCTTCTGATTACTCGTTTCGCCCATTGTCTCGGGGTAGCCGATCGCCGTCAGTTCGTCCCCCTGCTGAAGTTCGCCGCTGTCGCCGAACTCCACCTGCTTCAGATCCTCTTGTTGCGTCGCGAGTTTCATGACCGCCAGGTCCTCGCAGGGATCACTTCCCAACAGCCGGGCAGGAACGGGCGCGCGGTCCTCGATGCGGACTTTGAGGGCGGTCTCGCCGGCGACTACGTGGGCGTTGGTGAGGATGAGACCTTGTTCGGCGTCGTAGATGATTCCCGTACCGGAACCTCCGGAGCCACCCAGCACTTGCACGGTCGCGGGCGCCACCCGTTCGAAGATCTCCCTCGGCGACAGGTCGTCCGCCGTGGCCGTGGTCGTGGTGAGACCGCCGCCCAAAGCGAGGGCTGACGCGATGGCGACGCATATTCTGGTGATCGGCCGCATAACGGCCTCCTAGCTCTGGCCCCTGAATCCCGGCCGGAGGCACCAACTCTCAAGCCGGGCAAAAGATCTGCCCTTTCAGCCTAATGCTCCGACATTCGCCTGTCGCGGTGAGGGCAGGCCGCGCCGGTCAGCCGGCACTGCTCCCTGTCAGATGGGCGAAGACGACCACGTTGCCCCGGTACCCCGTCGACTTCGCATAGTCGCCGCCGCAGGTGATGACGCGCAGCTCGGGCCGGTGAGCGGCGCCATACACCTTCTCGTCGGGGAAGTTCCGGGCGTCGTACGCCTCTACGGCGTCGACGGTGAAGACGGCGGTGCTGCCGTCGCGTCGCTCCACCTGGACGACGCCGCCCTTCTTGAGGGCGCCGAGGTCGTAGAAGACGGCGGGGCCGTCGGCGTTGTCGACGTGTCCGGCGACGATCGCGGTGCCCGTCTCGCCCGGGGCGGTGCCGGCCTCGTACCAGCCGGCGAGGTTCTTCCGCTCGGCGGGCGGGACGTCCAGGCTGCCCTGCGGGGTGAGGCCGAGGCCCATCAGGGGGGCGTTCACGCCGATCGAGGGTATGCGGATGCGGACCGGCGGGGAGTGCGGCAGGGCGGGGGCCGCGGACTGGTTGTCGGCGGCGCCGGGTGACGCGGCCTGCGCGGCGGACGGCTGGGGCGGCGGGTGGCTCCCGGCGCCGCTGTGCAGCAGCCAGGCGCCGGAGCAGAGGGCGGCCGCGGTGACGGACGCTATGGCTATGTTGCTGACTCGGCGCACGGGAGCCTCCTTTCGGGGTCCTTTCCGGGGCTGTATCAGGGGTTGCCGGGAGGCGTCGGGGGTTATCGGGGTTGTGGGTGGGGGTGGGTGGGGGTGGGTCCCCATCCCCCTCCGGGCCGCGAGGGGCGTCGAGCCACGGAGGGGGAGGGGACGGCGGTACCGGCGGACGGACGGCGGAGGGTGTCCGTCAGATCCCGTCGCCTCTCGCCCGGCGATGCAGGAGCCAGGTACCGCCCGCGGCGGCGACGGCCAGGGCCGCCACTCCCGCCGCGGTCTGCACGGGGTCGGGGCCGAGTGCGCCACCGACTCCCGTATTCACATGCCCACGCGGCTGAATCTGCTCGCGCGTGGAGGTCAGGGTCACCATCAGATCACCGGCGGCCTGCCCGCCGCCGGGGCACTTCGCGACGATCTCGTACGTCCCCGGCTGCGCGCCCGGCGGCACCCGGAACTGCCCGATCGCGTCCTGTTCGTGCGCGCTGGCGGCGAGCATGAAGGTGCCCGCGCCGACCGCACTGGCGTCGCCCGTCGCGGGGCCCTCCGCGCCGCACACCGCCGTGTTGACGGTGACGTCGGAGCCCGGGACGACGGTGGAGGGAAACACCTCCAGCCTCCCCGTGTTCCCGCCGTACGCGGGCGCGGCGGCGAGGCCCGCGGCGGCGACGGCGAGCGCGGTACCGGTCAGCAGACGGGCTGTGCGTCGCATGGTTGCTTGCTCCTCCGAGGGGGCGCGGCCGGCGGCACCCCCAAGTGCCGCTGCGTCGGTCGTGCCCCTGCTCCACCGAGGTAAGTGGCACACGGCCGCGCCCGCTTCCTGAGAACACGTCAGAAGTGCGGTGAACGGGTGGCGGACGGAGGGCCGTACGGGGGCCGGATGGGGGCGGTTCAACGGCATTCCAGCAGGTCACCGCCGTACAGCCGGTGCGTCGTGGAAAAGAACCCGAAGATCGGCGGGCAGGAGGGTGAACGGGTGACCGGGTGGGTCCGCGACGCCTTGACCTCAAGGGAGGTTGAGGTAGCAGGCTGCGCGGCATGAAGACAACTGCCCCTGAGCAAACAGCCCCTGACGCCTCCGCCACCTCCGCCACTTCCGCGACCTCCGCCGCCTTTGATGTCGTACGTGTCGCCGTCGTCGTCGGCAGCAACCGCGAGGGCCGCTTCGGTCCCGTGGTCGCCGACTGGCTGCTGAGCCGGATCCGGGAGCGCGGCGATCTCGTACCGGAGGTCGTGGACGTCGCCGACATCCAGCTGCCCACCACTCTGTCCCCAACCCCCGAGGCGACCGCCGCGCTCGCCGCCGTCACCCCGAAACTGGCGTCCGCCGACGCCTTCGTCGTCCTCACCCCCGAGTACAACCACTCCTTCCCCGCCGGCCTGAAGAACCTCATCGACTGGCACTACGCCGAGTGGCGGGCCAAGCCCGTCGCCCTCGTCTCCTACGGCGGCCTCGCCGGAGGCCTCCGCGCCGTCGAGCACCTCCGCCAGGTCTTCGCCGAACTCCACGCCGTGACGGTGCGCGACACGGTGTCCTTCCACAATGCGGGCGGGTCCTTCGACGACGCGGGCCGCCTGAAGGACTCCTCGGCCCCGGACGCGGCCGCGAAGACGATGCTGGACCAGGTGGTGTGGTGGGGGCGCGCACTGCGGGAGGCGAAGGAGAGGCGGCCGTACGGGGGGTGAGCGCGGCCGCAACGACGAACCCCGCCCCGGAAGGGCCTGTATTGACGTGGGTCGATGCAACCTTGCGACTTGGATCGAAAAACGTCAACATAGAGGCATGTCGAAACAAGAGCTTGAGGTGATCGGCCAGGGCACGGCCGGTTCCTGCTGCGACGGACTGGCGTCCGCACCGCTGGACGACGAGCGCGCGGCGGAGCTGGCCAAGGTGTTCAAAGCTCTCGGAGACCCGGTCCGGCTGCGGCTGCTGTCGATGATGAGTTCGGGACGTCGTTCAGGGACGTGAT
Organism: Streptomyces sp. SD15; assembly: GCF_054462255.1. Lineage (NCBI taxonomy): Bacteria > Bacillati > Actinomycetota > Actinomycetes > Kitasatosporales > Streptomycetaceae > Streptomyces > Streptomyces sp. SD15. The sequence continues at coordinate 160,074 of NZ_JBTLMO010000010.1, forward strand.
CACCTCGTCGGAGCGCAGCTGCTGCGAGGGGCAGCGCATCATCTCCTCCAGGACCTCGGCGTTCTCCCAGTCGGCCTGCTCGGGGGTGCGGTGCACCGTGACGACGGCGCTCAGCCGGACCGGGCCCTTGGCGCCGCTCGCCGGTATCTCGTAGGAGTGGGTCAAGGTGGCGAGGACGTCCTTCGGGAGTGCCTGCTGCTCCCAGACACAGTCGTCGCCGAGGACCGGCGAGCGCCGCGGGTCGCTCTCGTACGGGGTCCGGCGGACGGCGCCGGGGCCGAAGGCGGAGGGGTCCGCGATGACGTCCCGGATCAGCGCGGCGGCCTGGGCCCTCGTCGTCGGCAGTTCGGCGGGATCGATGTCCACGACGGCGGTCGACGACGGGCCGGCAGTCGTCGTGGCAGCGGCCTTCTTCGCAGGCGTCGACCCGGACGGCTCGCCTCCACCGGAGGTACAGCCGACCACCACCAGGCCGCACACCGCGACGGCGCAGCCGAGGCGCAGCGCTTCCCTTGTCACGACCACAAGCCCCCCTGGAATCACCAGTTCACCATGCGTCCGCCGTGATGCTAAGCGGTAACTGGCGGGACACTACAACCGGTTGACGATCACGTGGCACAGCCGTACCCCACCTGTCACACACCCGGCACAGGCCCCGCACAGACCTGGCGGAGAGTCCGTCCCGGACGTGGTGCCAAGGCCCCGGCCGTGGCATCCGCCGGTACCGGCCCGTCCTCGCCTTCGGGTCAGTCCTTGTCGCACACCGGCGCTTGGGCGGTCCTCCACGGAGAAGCTGCTGTGGCATCAGGTGAGCTTCCTGCGGCGGCATCTTCAGGGTGTGGAGAGCGAGTTCATCCGTACGGGATGAGCGCCCCCGACCCCACCCGCCCACGAGCGGCTCGGCCTCAGGCGCCCCCGATCCCGGCCGAGGAGAGCAGCGCGGTGTGAAAGTGCGTCCAGGTGGGGGGCTGGAGGAGGAGGGAGGGGACGGTGGGGTTCTTGGAGTCGCGTATGGCGATGGTGGTGGGGATGTTGGTGGCTATCTCAACGCACTCGTGTTGGCCATCGCTCGCGGTGTCCGATCCGAAGGGTGAGTTACGGCCGAGTCCGCGCGAGGCGACCGCGGACGACATGTTCGGGCGCGGGCTGCTGATCGTCGGTCACGTCGCCGACCGCTGGGGCGTGTGGGAGTTGAGCGTCGGCAAATCGGTGTGGTGCGAGCTGGACCTCGTACGCCGGGTGGCCACCGCCCACTACCGCGGCGGCAGCGAACCCCCGCCACCAAGGAGGACGACCATGGCCGAACCGTTGAAGACCTTCGTCGGCGGTGTCGAGGTCGAGGTCCCCAACAGCATTGACGACATCCGGGCCGCCCTTCCCGAGGAGCGGCGAGGGGAGTTCGACACCGCCATCAACGAGGCCGGGGTGCAGGAGATCCACGCCGTGATGCGGCACTGGATGCTCGAGGCCGTGCCCGACCCGGAGGCCGAAGCGCTGCTGCGGCGGCTCGCGGCGGACGAGGCCGAGAGGCGGGGCGTCGCTTGAGCTACCGCATCACCTACGCCTCGCCCGCCGACCCTGGCCAAGATGCGGAACGCCGAGGTGTTCCGGGGCGCGATGGCGCGGACGATCGGCCGCGATCCGTACGGGCACGGATCGACCGCCGTACGGGCACGGATCGACCGCCGTACGGGGTGAACGTGACCGACGCGAGGCGACGGTCCTCGGCGCCATCGTCCTCTCCTACGTCTCGGGTTCCGTGCTGACCGTGACCGTGGTCAGGGTCGTCCCGGCGCTCTGAGCCGGTCGGCGGCCGCCTTCCGCCGTTGGCCGGAAGACCGAGGCGGCCGCACAGACCCACTCCCCCGGGGGATGGATAGCTACGTTTGCCCTGTTGTGATGTGACGCGCCGCTCGGGTGCTGGCGCAGCGGTGCGTCACCATGAGTCGGTCCGGGTGGCAGAACGTGTGCGGGTTCGTGAGATCGATGACGATGAAGGCCGGAGGTTGCTGCAAAGCCCGGCACCTGGATCGGTGTTCCGGACTCCGCACTCTTGTCGATCTCGCGGGTCAGCCTTCGGAGGGACGTGGGGCGCGCAGGTGCGCCCGTTCCGTCAGCTCCTCCTCGTCGACCAGCGTGAGCATCGGCTGACCCGGCGCGCACACCATGGTCACCACGAACTTGGTCGGTGCGTCCGACAGGGCGTTGCCGTCCTGGTAGTGGATCACGTCACCGCCTGGCTCCCAGAACGTCCCACCGGCCTCGACCACACGCTCCGGCTCACCCTCGAGCTCGAACCGGAGCGCGCCCTCCATCACGTAGCCGAACGACGGGCCCGAGTGGCGATGCGGAGGGAGCCCGGGGTGACCGGGAGGCCACTCGACGAGGATGGTCATTCCCGAACCACCTTCGGGAAAGAAGGGCGGAGTGACTTCCTGCAGCAACTTGACTTCGGGCGGCAAGGAGACCTCGTGGGCGCTCCCGTGTTCTGGGTTCTTCGCTGACATGTACCACACCTCCGTAAGCGTCGCTGATGAGCTGAGGTTCCCTGGGCGATCCTGGGTTTTCCTGGATGCTGGGAAGCGGTCCGTCGTGCTGGGCGGGGTGTGGATGCCTGCCGGTGGTCCGTGGGCCGTCGCCGCCGGGTGCGGTGCGGGTGCTCATCGTGTGCGGTAACTGCCGCCTGTGGCGCTGCCGGCTGCGGTGATTCGGAGGCTGCGGTATCCGCCCCGCCGGACGCTTTCCGCTCCGGTGTGGACCCGGGCGGGGCGGGGACCCCGCGTCGCTTTCCTGGGCACGGGGCGGATTCTCAAGGAGACCGGAATCGTGATTGCAGACGCACAGTCACCGGAAAGTGCCACAAAAACCTGATCACACCACATTGAGCACCACCCCGTGATACCCAGTCGCACCAAGGATGCACAGGCCATCAGGAGCACTGCGCACGAGCCTGCCCGGAATGGACGATCTTGCGTCGGCCACCGCATTCCGGACCGGTGTACCGACCCACTCGTTCGGCGGTGACCAAGTTCGCCGGTTCCCGGCTCACACAACTCGCTTCGCGATGAGGACAAGCCACAGCCCGCATCCGGGAAAGGCCGTGTGCCTTCTGCCTTGCCCAAACGGTCTCGACACCATCCTGCCTCCCGTCGGCGGCCGCCACAATCCGGGAGCCAGCGGCATCGAGACCGCATCGCGCCATGTCATCGGCCGGCATCCAGCGCCGTATCAAGCAGCGTCTGCCCTGTTGTGATGTGACGCGCCGCTCGGGTGCTGACGCAGGCGGTGCGTCACCATGAGTCTGTCCGGGCGGCAGAACGTGTACGGGTTCGTGAGATCGATGACGATGAAGGCCGGAGGCTGCTGCGGATCATCCGCAGAGGCACCGGCTCGGTCGTGACGTGGCGGCGGGCCCAGATGGTGCTGCTGTCAGCACAGGGCATGGCGGTGGCGGAGATCGCCGAGGTGACGTTCACCAGCGCGCGGGTCCGCGATGTGATGCACGACTTCAACACCGACGGCTTCGAGGCGCTCTACCCCAAGTACAAGGGGTGGATGAGATCAGGAATTCCTGAGGCGGTCCCCTGGTATACCGGAGTCACCTCGTAGTGCACAGCCTGATCGTCTCGTATTTCATTGGCAACACGGTTCTCCGCGTCGCGGGCGACGGCCAGGGGCAGGGCGCCGATGGAGGTGGGCTCGTCCACGATCACGAGGACGGTGCCGAACTTGGTCCGGAGCTTGTCCAGGCGGTCCTCATTGTGGGTTCGCTGTTGGCCAGGGGCTTGTCGAAGACTTTCTTGTCGGCCGGGGTCAGCTCATGGCCGTGATGTGTGCTCTTGCCGACGTCCAGGCCGAGGAAGATGCCCACCCTGTCGATTTCGATCACCGTGCCCCCACGTGTTCCGATGCGGTGCCGGCCTCGGTGGTGGGGCCGTTCGCGCGCATCCACGTTGTGCAGTCCTGCCGTCCGAACGATGCCATGCGTTGCGCACGGCCGGGCGGTGGCCGGGCCTCTGATCAGCGTCTCCGACGGCACCCCTCGGGCCCGGTGACACCACCCCCAGGTCAGCTGTTCGACAGGGGGCAACGGTCATGCCGGGCCCGGAGGCCGGCGGCCCTCTTGCAGGACCGCGAAAAAGACAACGGGGCTCAGCTCACCCCCACCGCAGACCAGGCCGCCGCCACCGCTTTGTACTCCGCACTTCCCGCCCCGTACAGATCCTTCGCCGCGTTCAGCGTCGCCGTGCGGGCGGCGGCGTAGTCGGTCGAGGAGGTCATGTAGACCGTGAGGGCGCGGTACCAGATGGCGCCGAGCTTGTTGTGGCCGATGCCGGTGACCGTCGAGCCGTTGCAGGTGGGGGAGTTGTACGAGACGCCCTTGATGGTCTTCGCGCCGCTGCCCTCGGCGAGGAGGTACGCGAAGTGGTTGGCGACGCCCGAGGAGTAGTGGACGTCCAGGTTGTTGACCGAACTGCTCCAGCAGTCCACCGAGTTGCCGTCCTTCGACGGTTTGTCCATGAAGCGCAGGGCCTTCTTGCCGAAGCCCGAGCGGACGACCTTCTCGCCGATCAAGTAGTCGCCGGGATCGGTGGAGTTGGCCGCGTAGAACTCGACCAGTGTGCCGAAGATGTCCGACGTCGCTTCGTTGAGCCCGCCGGACTCGCCCGAGTACGTCAGCGCCGCCGTGGTCGACGTGACGCCGTGGGACATCTCGTGGCCCGCGACGTCCAGGGCCACCAGCGGTCCGAGCGTCGTCCCGTCACCGTCCCCATAGGTCATGCAGAAGCAACTGTCGTCCCAGAAGGCGTTGTTGTAGCTGCTGCCGTAGTGCACGCGGTTGTACGAGCCCTTGCCGTCGCCGGCGATACCGCTGCGGCCATGGACGTTCTTGTAGTAGTCCCAGGTCTTGTCCGTGCCGTACTGCGCGTCGACCGCCGCCGACGAGCGGTCGGACGCCGTCCCGGTGCCCCAGTGGTTGTCCGCGTCCGTGAAGAGCGTCGCGGGCGCGCGGCTGATGCAGATCCCGAGGATGCACACGTCCGTCTTGTTCGCGGCGTCGCCGGTGTACGTGTTCCCGCGCGTCGCGTCCTTGAGCTGGTACGTCGATCCGGAGAGCGTCGTCTTCAGCGGGACCGTGCCGCCGTACAGCGACCGCCCGTCCCCCGTCGCCGTCTCGATGCTGTCCCACGCGTCGATCTGGTCGCCGCTGCGGGCGTCGGTCAGCACGGTGCGGGCGACCGGGTTGCCGAGGGAGTCCTGTCCGACCACGTCGGTGCGCCAGGCCAGCCGGGGTGCGCCGTGCAGGGCGTCGACGACCAGCTCGGGCTTGGCCGTCACCTTCTTCAGCAGCTCACCGACGTTCGCGGCGCGCAGCGCGGCCGAGGCCAGGTCGGCGGCCTTCGGTGCGGAGAGCGAGGGCTTGATGGTCGAGAGGGAGAGGGCGCGGGTGGTGGCGCGGTCGGCGCCGCGGTAGGAGCCGTTCGGGGTCAGGTGGAGGACGAAGTCGCCGCCGAGTACCGGGAGTTGACGGTACGTACGGTCGTAGCGCACATGCTGGCTGCCGTCCGCGTCCACGACGACGTCCCGGACGTCGGTACCCTGCGCGGAGGTCAGGCCCAGGCGCGCGGCCTGGTTCAGCAGCACCGAGGCCGCGTTGTCGATCGCGGTGGCCGCGGTCGGACTGCCGTCCGCGTTCGCGTTCGCGTTCACTTCCGCGTTCGCGGTCGGGGTGAGCGCGGCCGCCAGCAGCGTGGCGGCCGTCGCGGCTATGCAGGCGGTGGCGAGACGGGAACGGGAACCGCGGATCTGCTGTGTCCTGCGCATCGGTCTCCTTGTGCTGAAGTTGATCTCAGGTTTAAGGGGTCATGACATGGCATGTCCATAGCGCTTACTGGGGGAGGTGTGAGGGGTGAGAATCGTTTCTGCAAAGGCCTGTGAAGCGGGCAGCCCGAGGAGACGAGTGGAAGAGGAGACGAGTGGAGAAGGGGACGAGTGGAGAAGGGGACGGCCGAGTGAACCTGTCCTTCTTCGTCTACGGCACCCTGCGCCCAGGCGAGCGCAACCACGCCCTCTTCCTGCGCGGACGCACGGCGTCGGAGGAGCCGGGAGGGCTGACGGGCGCGGTGCTGTACGACGGGCCCGGCTACCCCTACGCCGTGGAGGAGAGCGGAGGTGTGGTCCGCGGGGAACTGGTCACCGCGCTGCCCGAGGTGTACGGGGAGCTGCTCGGCGCGCTCGACCGGCTGGAGGAGTACGTGCCGGGCGACCCCCGCAATCTGTACGAGCGGGTGGCCCGGGAGGTGACCCGCGCGGACGGGACGGCCGTACAGGCTTGGGTGTACGTGGCGGCGCCCGCCGTCGCCGCCGGGTTGCGGGCCTGCGGAAAGCTCATCGAGGGCGGGGAATGGCGCGGGCGCGGCTGAGGTGCGAGGCCTCCACCCCGACAGACGTCCGCAGGGCAGGTGGGGTGCCGGTCGGACGTGACCGTTCCATGAACAGCCGGCCGACGTGCGTCACATGAGCCGCACCAGCAGCGTCCCAGGGGCCCGCGGCAACGTCACGCGCAGCGCCGCCCCCTCCCACTCCGCCGCCCCGTCCCACTCCGCCGCCCCGTCCCACTCCGCCGTCCCGGCCGGAGCCGACGGATGCAGGATTTCCACCCGGACATCCTCCTGCCCCGCCAAGTGCGGTACGGGAAGTACCTGTTCGCCCGAATCACCGCCCCGCCACCACACCGACACATACGTCGCCCCCGCGACCGGCGCCCGCATCCCCAGCGCCACCCACGCGTCCGTCCACCTCGGCAGCCCCAGCGGCCAGAACGGCACCGCGCTCCGCAGCTCACCCCGCAGCCCCTTGTACGTCGCCATCGCGTCCCGCACGAGCCCGAGTTGCCGCGATGTCATGCGATCGAGATGCCCGGAGAGATGGACCCGCCCCAGCAGCGCCGAGCCGAGCGTGAAGCCGATCTCCTCGTCCGTGAACTCCGGTTGTGGATATGCCCATACGGCCCCCTGCTCGGGCGGCGCCACGGTCGGCGCGGAGGCGGCGATGGGTGGGTAGCGGAGCGGATCCTGCTGGTCGGAGGTGGACTGGAGCTGGGCGACGGCGAGGGACGCGCCGTCCATGCGCATACCGCCCGACCCGCAGTTCTCCACGACCAGACCCGGATGGCGGTCCAGCACGGCCGACAGCCAGGACAGCCAGGCGCGCGAGTGGTCGAGGAGCCCCGGCGCGGAGGTGGTGATGTTGTAGTCGAGTTTGAGATAGCCCACGCCCCAGTCGCCGACGATCCGGTCGACCGTACGGTCGAGATGCGCGCGGGCGGCCGGATGCGTCAAGTCCAGCTGGTGGCGCCCCTGTTCGGTGACGCGCACACCGCCCGCGTGGCGGAGAAAGGCGTCGTCCGGCAACTCGGCCGCGACCGGACTGCGTACGCCGACCACCTCCGGCTCCAGCCACAGCCCCGGCACCATTCCGCGCTCCCGGATCCGGCCGAGCACGGCCTCGAGACCACCGGGAAAGCGCCGCGCCGACGGCAGCCACGCACCGACGCTGTCCCACCAGCCCCCGTCCTCGCCCCCGTCGGCAGCCCCGTCCTCGCCCCCGCCCTCGTCGTCGTACCACCCGGCGTCGATACAGAAGTACTCCGCGCCCGCCTCGGCCGCCGCGTCGATCAGGGGCAGCAGCTTGCTGGTGGTCGGGTCGCCCATGAGCGTGTTCATGTAGTCGTTGAAGACGACGGGGAGCCGCTCGTGGTCCGGGTGCGGGCGGCGGATCAGGCGGCGGTACGAGGTCAGCGCGGCCAGCGCTCCGTCGAAACCGTCGCCGAGCGCGACGGCCGCGTACTCCGAAGCGAACTCGGCGCCGGGGGCGAGGACGTGATGCCACTGATGATCGTCCGCCGTCGGGCCGCTCAGGGACAGGTAGGTGTGGTGGTCCGCCTCGCCCGTCTCCCACAGCCAGCTCGCGGCGGACTCGATCTGCCAGAGCCAGCAGCGCCCGTCCGTACGGTCGGTGAACGCGCCCATCGCCAGATACCCGTCGGTGGGCCAGCTCCCGTGCCCGGCGAGCCGTATCCCGGCCCGTCCGTCGTGCCCGTGGAGCGCGCGCCCGATGTCGGGCACGGACTCCCGCAACTCCTCCTCGTACCAACGGCATTCGGCACCCCAGTCATTGCGGGCCCGCTGTACGTCGAGCACGTCCGGCGAAGGGAGCCCGCCCAGCAGCAGACTGCTGACGGAGCGCACGGTGACCGGCGCGTCCCCGTCGTTGCGGAGCCGGACGCGGGTGCGCAGCACGGGTACCGCGTCCGGCGAGGCGTACTCGACGAAGACCGTCAATCCGCCTGTCGGGTCCTGGAGTTGGATGGTGAGGTGGTGCCAGCCGTCGCCGTACGTGGCGTGGTGGGCGCGGTGCCGGAGGCGCTGCCCGAGTGCCGTACCCGTGAAGCGCGGCGCGGACCAGCCGGTCCCGTCCCCGAGCAGGGTCACGTCGACGAGCGGCGGCCCGGCCTCGGCGCCGCCGACGGCACCGGCGGCCTCCTTGGGCTCCGGTTCGCCGGGCCGCGTCAGCCGGACCAGCCGGGGTGCGCGACCGTTCAGATCGAAGTCGGCCCCGAGTCCGGAATGGCCCCAGCGGTAGCTGTCGTCCTGCGTCACGTGATCATCCCCCGCCGCCGACCGATCCCGAACCGGTCGGGTGACCAGCGGGGTGGCACGGCCCCATGCTAGGCACTGTCACACTCCGCCAACGAGGGTTGACAGAAAGACAGTTGGCCTGCCGGGAAGAGCTTCATCGTCGGCGTCGCGCGGCCCCCTACGGCCGGGTGACCGCCTCCAGCCGTACCGCGCACGCCTTGAACTCCGGCATGCGTGAGGTCGGGTCGAGGGCCGGGTTGGTCAGGGTGTTGGCCCGGCCCTCGCCCGGCCAGTGGAAGGGCATGAAGACGGTGTCGGGGCGGATGCCGGTGGTGATCCGGGCCGGCGCGACGGCCCGTCCCCGCCGCGATACGACGGCCACGGCGTCCCCGTCCACGGCGCCGAGCCGCTCGGCCAGCCGCGGATGCATCTCCACGAAGGGTCCGGGCGCGGCCGCGTTGAGCTCGTCGACGCGCCGGGTCTGCGCCCCCGACTGGTACTGCGCGACCACGCGCCCGGTGGTCAGCAGCAGCGGATACTCGGCGTCCGGCTCCTCGGCGATGCCCCGATGCGACACGGCGACGAACCGCGCCCGCCCGTCCTCGGTGGCGAAACGGTCGAGGAAGAGCCGGGGAGTGCCGGGGTGTACGTCATCGGGCAGGCGGCCGCCGTCGGTGTCGCTCGCCGGGTCGTCAGCCGCCAGGTCGAAGCCCGCCTCCTCGACGTCGCCCGCAGGCTCGCCCGCGAGAGCACCCGCACCTCCGTGCGGCGGATCCTGCGCCGGGCACGGCCAGAACACCCCGGCCCCTTCGCCCTCCGCCAACCGCCGATAAGTGATTCCCGAGTAGTCCGCCACCCCGCCCGCGCTGGCCCGCCGCAGCTCCTCGAAGACCTCCTCCGGGTCCGTCGGAAAGCCCTTCTCCATGCCGTCGCCGAGGCGGGCGGCCAGTTCGTGCAGGACCTCCAGGTCGCTGCGTACGCCGGAGGGCGGGGTGAGGGCCCGGCGGCGCAGCAGGACGCGGCCTTCCAGGTTCGTGGTGGTGCCCGTCTCCTCGGCCCACTGGGTGACCGGGAGGACGACGTCGGCGAGGGCGGCCGTCTCGGAGAGGACGACGTCCGCGACCGCCAGGAAGTCCAGCGACTTCAGGCGCTCCTCGATGTGCGCGGCCCGGGGCGCGGAGACCACCGGGTTCGACCCCATCAGCAGCAGCGAGCGGATGTCCGTACCCATCGCGTCGAGGAGTTCGTACGCGCTGCGGCCCGGACCCGGCAGTGAGTCCGGGTCGACGCCCCACACCTCGGCCACGTGCCGCCGTGCCGCCGGGTCCGTCAGCTTGCGGTAGCCGGGCAACTGGTCGGCCTTCTGGCCGTGTTCGCGCCCGCCCTGCCCGTTGCCCTGCCCGGTCAGACAGCCGTACCCGGACAGCGGTCGCCCTGAACGCCCCGTCGCCAGCGTCAGGTTGATCCACGCGCCCACGGTGTCCGTACCCTTGGACTGCTGCTCGGGCCCGCGCGCGGTGAGCACCATCGCGGCCGAAGGCTCGCAGAACAGCCGTACCGCTTCCCGGAGTTGTGGAACGGATACCCCCGTGATCCGCTCCACGTACTCCGGCCAGTGCGCCATGGCCGCTGCCCGCGCCTCCTCCCAGCCGCTCGTCCGCTCCTGGATGTACGCCTCGTCCGTGCGTCCCTCGGCGACGATCAGATGCAGCAGGCCCAGCGCCAGCGCCAGGTCCGTGCCCGGGCGGGGCGCCAGATGCAGGTCCGCCTGCTCGGCCGTACGGGTGCGGCGCGGGTCGATGACGATCAGCGTGCCGCCGTTCTCCTTCAGCTCGGTGAGGTAGCGCAGCGCGGGCGGCATCGTCTCGGCGAGGTTCGAGCCGACCAGGATCAGACAGCCGGTCCTCGGGATGTCCTCCAGAGGGAACGGCAGCCCCCGGTCCAGGCCGAAGGCCTTGATGCCGGCCGCCGCCGCGGAGGACATGCAGAAGCGGCCGTTGTAGTCGATCTGCGAGGTGCCGAGGACGACGCGGGCGAACTTCCCGAGGGCGTACGCCTTCTCGTTGGTCAGTCCGCCCCCGCCGAACACCCCGCACGCGTCCGGGCCATGCTCCGTGCGCGTGCGGGACAGCCCCGCGGCGATCCGGTCCAGGGCCTCGTCCCAGGTGGCGGGCTCCAGAACGCCCGCGTTCCGGATGAGCGGGGAGGTCAGCCGCACCTGGGACGAGAGCAGCGCGGGCGCCGTACGGCCCTTGCCGCACAGAGCGCCCCGGTTCACCGGAAAGTCCGCGCGCTCCGCCACCTCGACGGTCCCGCCGGGCGCGGGCGTCAGATTCATCCCGCACTGCAGAGCGCAGTACGGGCAGTGGGTGGGCGTCGCGGAGGTCGGCATACTGCTCAGCGTGCGTCGGACGTGTTACGCGCCGGGGTGGGGCGCGTTACGCGGCCGGGACGGGCACCTCCCGGCCGGGCGCCGGCCGCCGTGAGGCGCGGAGATGCCCACCCCGCTGTCGTCGCCGCCCGGGCACGGACGTTGCCGCTGTGACAGAAGACGCCTCACGTGACTTATCCCGTATCGCAACGCTCCCTACTCGTTCGCCGCCAACGCCCGTTCCACACCTGGTTCCTTGGGGCCCAGGAACGTGGGATCAGGCTTGAAAAGGGCGTCCCATGCTGCCTTTCCCGCCGCGAACACCTCGCGCGCACCCCCGTAGTACCAGGTGACGTCGTGCCTGGCCTCGACCCCGATGCCGTACGACCGCACCCCCGCCGCCTGGCACAGCGCGACCGCGCGCCGGATGTGGAAGCCCTGACTGATCAGCACGGCCTCATCAACCCCGAAGATCTTCCGGGCCCGCACACAGGAGTCCCAGGTGTCGAAACCGGCGTAGTCGCTGACGATGCGGCCGTCCGGGACGCCCTGCTCCGTCAGGTAGGTGCGCATCGCGTCCGGCTCGTCGTACTCCTCGCGGCTGTTGTCCCCGGTGACGAGCACGACCTCGATCCGCCCCTCCCGGTACAGCTTCGCCGCCGCGTCCAGCCGGTGCGCGAGATAGGGCGACGGTTCGCCGTTCCACAGCCCGGCCCCGAACACCACCGCGACCTCGGTCCGGGGCGCGTCCGCGGTGGTCCGCAGCCGGTCGCCCGCCACCGTGTACATCCAGGTCGCCGGAAGCAGCGCCAGCACGCACATCAGCATGACCACTTGCACGGCCCGCCGCTGCCCCGTGCGGGTGCGTGGCAGGCGCGGCATGCGCGGTCTACGGATGTGCGGGCGCGGCAGGCGCAGCATGATCGGTGTCTCCCAGATGGCGTCGGCTCGCGGAGGTGTTCGTGTCGGTACTCGCGTCGATGTCGCGTCGAAACCTCGTCGGTATCGCGTCGGTATCGCGTCGGTATCGCGTCCGTATTCGACAAATGAGGACGCAGAGTAAGCCTTTCCGGTTCATCGAAACGCGGTGACCGGGCTCACTCGACACGACGGAACCGCAGGTGGGAGCGGCTCACACACCCCACGTACCGCACCGTGAACCCCCGGAAAACACCCGTCATGCCCGTGCAACGGCGTGGCAACCTCGTGCCGTCACGATTTGTTCATGACGGCGTCGAACCCTCTTCGCGACGAGTCCCAGACCATCCCCCACTCTCGGCTTCGCTCGAGCGGGGGGACCCCCATCGGCGGCCAGCCGCTCCGTGGCGTCCACCTCGACAGTACGGCGCAACTCATGAACGCGATCACCAGCCAGCTCGGCAGTCAGCTCAGCCTCGTCTCGCTCGACGGCACCCGCCGTCCCGTGCCCCCGCCGCTCGTCCTCGTCGGGCACGGCAGCCGCGACCCGCGCGCGCTGAGCACCGTACGCACCCTGATCGAACGAGTGCGCGAGCTGCGGCCGCACCTGTCCGTGCACCTCGGCCACATCGAGCTCAACGAGCCGCTGCTCCCCGACACGCTCGCCTCCCTCGACCCGGGCGAGGCCGTCCTCGTACCGCTGCTGCTCAGCCGCGGCTACCACGTCAAGCGGGACATCCCCGAGGCCGCGGCCGCCGTCCCGGGGCTGCGTGCCCGGGTCGCCGCCCCGCTCGGCCCGCACCCGCTGCTCGTCGAGACGCTGTACGCCCGACTGGTCGAGGCCGGATGGCGGACCCGGATGAGCGACGCCGCGCGCCGCGCCAGTGGCGTCGTACTGGCCGCCGCCGGCTCCCGCGACCCAGAGGCGGCCGTCGACGCCCGCCGTACCGCCCAGCTGCTGGCCGAACGTCTCGGCGTCCCCGTCGTCCCGGCGTACGCCTCCACCGCCGCGCCCACCGTCCCCGCCGCCCTGCGCGCCATGGCCGCCCGCGGCCGCCACCGCGTCGCCGTCGCCTCCTATTTCACCGCTCCCGGCCGCTTCGCCACCGAGTGCGCCGAGGCCGCGCCCTGGATCTCCTCCGCCCCCCTGGGCACCCACCCGACGATGGCCCGCCTGATTCTCCACCGCTACGACCAGGCCTTGGCAGCCAATGCCACCACAGAACCGGCACTGGCCTCGGCTTGAAACCCGGGCAAGGGCAGCGGACCCAGGGGCGCGAGGCTGTGTCGATATGCGGCTCCGCCGCGTGGGCGCGACAAGCCACCCCGCACCCCGCAAGACAACAAAACCCGGCAGACGCGCAGGCACCGACACCCACGCCCCAATTGTCAGCAGCTCCGCTTACTGTCGAGTCATGGAAGGCACCAGCACCGACCCCACCCCCCAGGCACAGACATCGGCACAGACACAGACGTACGAGAACCACATCCCACCCCTCGGCTACGCCCCGACGGCAGTCGCCCGCTGGGCCGCCGAGCCGGACAAACGCCCCGGCCGCACCGCCTTCCAGCGCGACCGCGCACGCGTGCTGCACTCCGCCGCGCTGCGCAGACTCGCGGGCAAGACCCAGGTCGTCACCCCGGGCACCCGGAGTCAGGCCTGGGACGCCAGCGCCCGCACCCGGCTGACCCACTCCCTGGAGTGCGCCCAGGTCGGCCGTGAGCTGGGCGCCGCCCTCGGCTGCGACCCCGACCTCGTCGAGGCGGCCTGCCTCTCCCACGACCTCGGCCACCCGCCCTTCGGGCACAACGGCGAACAGGCGCTGAACGAGTTCGCGCGGGACTGCGGCGGCTTCGAGGGCAACGCACAGTCGCTGCGGCTGCTCACCCGCATCGAGCCCAAGCGCTTCGTCCGTTCTCCCGCGACGGACGAGCTCGTCAGCGTAGGACTGAATCTCACCCGCGCGACCCTCGACGCCGCCACCAAGTACCCCTGGCCGCGCGGCGCCCACCCCACCCACCCCACGTCCCCGAAATTCGGGGTCTACGACGACGACCGGCCGGTGTTCGACTGGGTCCGCAAGGACGCCCCCGGCACCCGCGCGTGCTTCGAGGCCCAGGTCATGGACTGGTCGGACGACGTCGCGTACTCGGTGCACGACGTCGAGGACGGCCTGCACGCGGGCCACATCGACCCCAACTGCCTGCACGCCGAGCCGGAGCGGCAAGAGATCTTCGCGGTGGCCATCGGGCGGTACGTGCCCGCGGACACCGACCCCGCCGAGCTGTCCGAGGCCCTCGACCGCCTCCTGGACCAGGAGTGGTGGCCGCACGGATACGACGGATCAGCCGTCGCGCAGGCCCGGCTGAAGGACGCCACCAGCCAGCTCATCGGCCGCTTCTGCCTGGCCGCCGAGGCCGCCACGCGCGCGGCGTACGGCACCGGCCGGCTCACCCGGTACGCGGCGGAGCTGGTCGTCCCGCGCGCCGCACGGCACGAGTGCGCCGTCCTCAAGGCGGTCGCCGACCGCTACGTCATGCAGCGCGCCGAGCAGGAGCGGCTGCGCGCCGATCAGCGGATCGTCGTCGCCGAGCTGGCCGAGGCACTCACCGTGCGCGCCCCGGACGGACTGGACCCGCAGTTCCGGGCCCTGTTCGACGCGGCCCCGGACGACCGCGCCCGCAAGCGGGTGATCGTCGACCAGATCGCCTCGCTCACCGACGCCTCGGCCGGCTCACTGCACCTCAGCCTCACCACGCGCCCCGCCACGGGCGGCGCTGTGTGACCCTGCGTGGCCTGATCGGGCCACTCCCTCTTCCCGCATCACGCTGCGTGCGGGACGCTCGCATGTGGCGACATCCTTACGAGGAGGCATCAAGTGGTCGACGCGGATCAGACATTCGTCATCGTCGGAGGAGGCCTGGCAGGCGCCAAGGCCGCCGAGACGCTCCGAGCGGAGGGCTTCACCGGCCGCGTGATACTGATCTGTGACGAACGCGATCACCCGTACGAACGCCCTCCGCTCTCCAAGGGCTACCTCCTCGGCAAGGAGGAACGCGACAGCGTCTTCGTGCACGAACCCGCCTGGTACGCCCGCAACGACGTGGAGCTGCACCTCGGCCAGACCGTCGACGCGATCGACCGGACGGCCCGGACGGTCCGCTTCGGCGACGACGGCACCCTGGTCCAGTACGACAAGCTGCTCCTCGCGACGGGCGCCGAGCCGCGCCGGCTCGACATCCCGGGCACGGATCTCGCCGGGGTCCACCACCTGCGCCGCCTCGCCCACGCCGAGCGGCTGAAGGGGGTGCTCGCCGCGCTGGGCCGCGACAACGGCCACATCGTCATCGCGGGCGCGGGCTGGATCGGCCTGGAGGTCGCGGCGGCGGCCCGCGAGTACGGCGCCGAGGTCACCGTCGTCGAACCCGAGCCGACCCCGCTGCACGCGGTCCTCGGCCCCGAGCTCGGCCAGATCTTCGCCGAGCTGCACCGCGAGCACGGTGTCCGCTTCCACTTCGGCGCCAGGCTCACCGAGATCGTCGGCCAGGACGGCATGGTCCTCGCCGCCCGCACCGACGACGGCGAGGAGCACCTCGCCCACGATGTGCTCGCCGCGATCGGCGCCGCCCCGCGCACCGGCCTCGCCGAGGCCGCCGGCCTCACCCTGGTCGCCCGCGCGCACGGCGGCGGCATCGCGGTCGACGAACGGCTGCGCACCTCCGACCCCGACATCCACGCGGCCGGTGACGTCGCCGCCTTCCACCACCCCCTCTTCGACACCCGGCTGCGCGTCGAACACTGGGCCAACGCGCTCAACGGCGGACCGGCGGCCGCCCGCGCGATGCTGGGCCGCGAGACGACGTACGACCGTGTGCCCTATTTCTTCTCCGACCAGTACGACGTCGGGCTCGAGTACTCGGGCTGGGCGCCCCCGGGGACGTACGACCAAGTGGTGATCCGTGGAGACGTGGCCAAGCGACAGTTCATCGCGTTCTGGGTGAAGGAGGGGCGGGTGCTGGCCGGGATGAACGTGAATGTGTGGGACGTCACGGAGCCGATCCAGCAGCTGATCCGATCCCGGGCCCAGGTGGACACCGACGCGCTCGCGGACCCGCACGTTCCGCTGGACAGCCTGGTCCCGTGAGAGACGACGGCGCTCGAGTGTCACACCCTCACCGTAGAATCCATGCGTGGCTGGAAGGATCAACGACGAGGACGTGAAGGCGGTTCGGGACGCGGTCCCGATCGACGCCGTGGTGTCCGAGTACCTTCAGCTGCGCAACGCGGGCGGCGGCAACCTGAAGGGTCTCTGCCCCTTCCACGACGAAAAGTCACCGTCCTTCCAGGTCAGCCCGAGCAAGGGACTCTTCCACTGCTTCGGCTGCCAGGAGGGCGGCGACACCATCACGTTCGTGATGAAGGTCGACCACCTCTCCTTCTCCGAGTCGGTCGAGCGCCTCGCCGCGCAGGCGGGCATCACCCTTCGCTACGAAGAGGGCGGGTACAACCCCGCCCACCAGCGCGGCGAGCGCATCCGCCTGGTCGAGGCCCACAAGATCGCCGCGCAGTTCTACATCGAGCAGCTCGACTCCAGCCCCGAGGCCGACACGGGCCGCAAGTTCCTGGCCGAGCGCGGTTTCGACCAGGCCGCCGCCGCGCACTTCGGCGTCGGCTACAGCCCCCAGGGCTGGGACCACCTCACCCGCTACCTCCGCGGCAAGGGCTTCAGCGACAAGGAGCTGCTCCTCTCCGGCCTCGCCCAGGAGGGCCGCCGCGGCCCCATCGACCGCTTCCGCGGCCGCCTCATGTGGCCCATCCGCGACATCGGCGGCGAGGTCGTCGGCTTCGGCGCGCGCAAGCTGTACGAGGCGGACAACGGCCCCAAGTACCTGAACACGCCCGACACCGCGATCTACCGCAAGTCCCAGGTCCTCTACGGCATCGACCTCGCCAAGAAGGAGATCGCCAAGAGCAGCCGGGCGGTCGTGGTCGAGGGCTACACCGACGTCATGGCCTGCCACCTGGCCGGCATCACCACCGCCATCGCCACCTGCGGCACGGCGTTCGGCGGCGACCACATCAAGATCCTCAGACGCCTCCTGATGGACAACGGCTCGGCCCGTGTGATCTTCACCTTCGACGGCGACGCGGCCGGCCAGAAGGCCGCCCTGCGCGCCTTCGAGGACGACCAGAAGTTCGCCGCCGAGACCTACATCGCGGTCGCCCCGGACGGCATGGACCCCTGCGAGCTGCGCCTCGCGAAGGGCGACGAGGCCGTCGCCGACCTGGTCGAACCCCGCACCCCGCTGTTCGAGTTCGCGCTGCGCCACATCGTCGCGCGCTACGACCTGGAGACCCCGGCCGGCCGCGCCGCCGCCCTCGATGAAGCGGCGCCCATCGTCGCCCGCATCAAGAACAGCGGCGCCCAGCACGAGGTCGCCGTGCAGCTCGCCGGCATGCTCGGCATCCTCGACACCCAGTTCGTGGTCAAGCGCGTTGCCCAGCTGGCCCGTTGGGCCCGCGACCGCGGCGGCAAGGGCCCGGCGCCGACGACCGGACAGCGCCCGCAGCAGCCGTACGCCGCCGCCCGGGCGACCGGCGGCGGCCCCGCGCTCAACCTCCGCAACCCCGTCTACGCCACCGAGCGCGAGCTGCTCAAACTCGCCCTCCAGCGCCCCGAGCTGGTCTCCCCGGCCTTCGACGCCTACGGCATCGACGAGTTCACCGCCGAGCCGTACGCCGCCGTACGCCTGGCCATCATGGAGGCGGGCGGCGCGGAGTACGGCGTCCAGGACCCCCAGGAGTATCTGGTCCAGGTCCGCGAGGCCGCCCCGGACGACGTGGTGCGCGCCATGGTCACCGAGCTGGCCGTCGAGGCCATCATGCGCAAGACCGTCGACGAGACCTACGCGGGCGACCAGCTCGTCATGGTCCGCCGGCGCGCCGTCGACCGCCGCATCCGCGACGTCCAGGGTGCCCTGGCCCGCGCGAGCGCCCAGGGCGACCCGGCCCAGCTGGCCGCCGTACAGAACGAGTTGTGGGTGCTCCAGCAGTACGAGCAGGCGCTGCGCGAGCGAGGGGCCGAGGCGCTCTGACGTTCGGCCCTGGGGCCTGTCGTTTGGATCACGCCGGTGAGCGGGGTCTGGCACGCGCGTCTGCGGCGTTGTCGTCGGTTGCCGATGCTCCGCATCGACGCCCTCCTCCGCCTTGCAGCCGCACGCACCAGACCCCGCTCACCGGCGCCGGCAAGGCATCGTCGATTCCCCGCGACCTGATCCAAACGACAGGCCCTGGTGCCGCCGAGTCGTCGCCTTCCGCAGGTTTCGCGTCCCCGACGGCGCGCACTCGTCCATGTGGGTAACCACCCGGTCACGGACCGGACGCAAAAAGTCACCGCACGCCCCTCGTGGCGGCGATGTGTCGTACTCCACACTGGGTTGCGGTGCCTGAGTCCTCGGAGCGCGGCCGACCCGTACGCGACGGGTCCATCATCCCCGCGATTCCGCCAAACGACTTCGGGATGGACGGCGGCAAGGCCGTTGCCCCCATCCCTGACATAACGCTGCCGCACGCCTCAGCAGCGACATTCCTGGAGGTCGCCCCCGTGCAGACCCAGACCCTCGCCCAGACCGACACCACCATGGACGCGGACGCGGAGAACGACGTCGTCGCGGGCGTCCCCCCGCAGAGCCGTGCCGCGCGCCACCCCGAGACGGAGCCCGAGGGCCCGGCAGAGCCGGACGAGCCGACCGTCGGCGTCGTGGAAACCGAGGTCGAGGCGCCCGAGCCCGTCGAAGCGCCCCGCGGCCGCACCACGGACACCGGTGGCCCCTCCTCGGACCTGTTCCGCCAGTACCTCCGCGAGATCGGCCGCATTCCGCTGCTCACCGCGGTGGAGGAGGTCGAACTCGCCCGCCGGGTCGAGGCCGGTCTCTTCGCCGAGGAGAAGCTGCGGCTCGCCTGCGACCTGGACAGTCAGCTCGCCCTCGACCTGGACAAACTGGTCGTCATGGGCCGCATGGCCAAGCGCCGCCTCATCGAGGCGAACCTGCGGCTCGTCGTCTCGGTCGCGAAGCGGTACGTGGGGCGGGGCCTGACCATGCTCGACCTGGTCCAGGAGGGAAACCTCGGCCTGATCAGGGCGGTCGAGAAGTTCGACTACGCCCGCGGGTACAAGTTCTCGACGTACGCGACCTGGTGGATCCGGCAGGCCATGTCCCGGGCCCTTGCCGACCAGGCCCGGACCATCCGAGTCCCCGTCCACGTCGTCGAGTTGATCAACCGGGTCGTCCGCGTGCAGCGCCGCATGTTGCAGGAACGCGGCTACGAACCGACTCCGGAAGAGGTCGCCGCGCATCTCGACCTGCCGAGCGAGAGGGTGAGCGAAGTCCTGCGGCTGGCCCAGGAACCCGTCTCCCTGCACGCCCCGGTGGGCGAGGAGGACGACGTCGCCCTCGGTGACCTGATCGAGGACGGCGACGCGACGTCTCCGGTGGAGTCCGCGGCGTTCCTCCTCCTGCGCGAACACCTGGAGGCGGTTCTCTCCACGCTCGGCGAGCGTGAGCGCAAGGTGGTCCAACTCCGTTACGGTCTCGCGGACGGGCGTCCGCGCACCCTGGAGGAAATAGGCCGCATCTTCGGCGTGACGCGCGAACGCATCCGCCAGATCGAGTCCAAAACCCTCAACAAACTGAGGGACCACGCCTTCGCGGACCAGCTGCGGGGCTACTTGGACTGAGCCGGGACCGGGGCGGGTCCGGGCCCGGGTTTCTCGCCCCCGCCGCCCCTACCCGTCCCGTCCTTGGGCGCTGCGCCCCCTGGACCCCCGCCAGGCATCTCAGCCCGTCCGGCGTTTGAGGACGAGGCCGTCCAGGCCGAACGGGGGTCTGGGGGCGGAGCCCCCAGGAACGGGATGGGACGGGTAGGGGCGGCGGGGGCGAGTGAAATCCCGCGCCCCCCACCCGCCGCACCCCCCGTCCGTCAGTCCACCTCGGCCACGGCCTGCGCGAACTGGGCCTGGTACAGCCGCGCGTACGGCCCATCCGCCGCAAGCAGCTCCGCATGCGCGCCCTGCTCCACGATCGCCCCGTTCTCCATCACGAGAATGGCGTCGGCATCGCGAATCGTCGACAGACGATGCGCGATGACGAACGACGTCCGCCCATGCGCGAGCTTCGCCATCGCCTTCTGGATCAGAACCTCGGTACGGGTGTCGACCGAGCTGGTCGCCTCGTCCAGCACAAGGATCACCGGGTCGGAGAGGAACGCCCGCGCGATGGTAATCAGCTGCTTCTCGCCCGCACTCACCCCCGTACCCTCATCGTCGATCACCGTGTCGTACCCGTCCGGCAGCGTCCGGATGAACCGGTCCGCGTGCGCCGCCCGCGCCGCCTCCTCGATCTCCCCCGGGGTGACGTCCCGCGAGGCCCCGTAGGCGATGTTCTCCGCGATCGTGCCGCCGAACAGCCAGGTGTCCTGGAGCACCATGCCGATCCCGGCCCGGAGTTCGTCCCGGGACATCTTCGCGACATCGACGCCGTCGAGTGTGATCCGCCCGCCCGTGACCTCGTAGAACCGCATCAGGAGGTTCACCAGCGTGGTCTTGCCGGCGCCGGTCGGGCCGACGATCGCCACCGTGTGCCCGGGCTCCACCTTCAGGGACAGGTCCTCGATGAGCGGCTTCTCGGGGTCGTAGCGGAAGGACACGTTCTCCAGCGCCACCCGCCCGCGCAGTTCGTCGGGACGGGCAGCCGGCATCGGGTCGGGCGCCTGCTCGTCCGCGTCCAACAGCTCGAAGATCCGTTCCGCCGAGGCGACACCCGACTGCACCAGGTTCGCCATCGACGCGACCTGCGTCAGCGGCATGGAGAACTGCCGCGAGTACTGGATGAAGGCCTGCACGTCACCGATCGACAAGGACCCCGACGCGACCCGCAGTCCGCCGACCACCGCCACCAGCACATAGTTCAGGTTCGACACGAACATCATCAGCGGCTGCATGACCCCGCTGTTGAGCTGCGCCTTGAACCCGGCCTCGTACAGCTTCTCGTTCTGCTCGGCGAACTGCGCCGCCGACTCCTCCTGCCGCCCGAACACCTTGACCAGCGTGTGCCCGGTGTACATCTCCTCGATGTGCGCGTTGAGCTTGCCGGTGGTGCGCCACTGCTGCACGAAGTGCGGCTGAGAGCGCTTGCCGACGCGGGTGGCGACGTAGAAGGAGAGCGGGACGGTGACCAGCGCGACCAGCGCGAGCAGCCACGACACCCAGAACATCATCGCGAGTACACCCACGATGGTCAGCAGCGAGTTGACGAGCTGGCCCATCGACTGCTGGAGGGTCTGCTGGACGTTGTCGATGTCGTTCGTCGCGCGGCTGAGCACCTCACCGCGCTGCCGCTTGTCGAAGTACGAGAGGGGCAGCCGCGACAGCTTCGCCTGCAGGTCCTCGCGCATCCGGTAGACCGTCTTGTTGATCGCGCGGTTCGAGAGCCGGGTGGACACCGCCATCAGCAGGCCGGCCACCAGGAACGTACCGAGCGCGAGGAGAAGGACGTCCCCGACGGCGCCGAAGTCGATGCCCTCGCCGGGAGTGAAGTCCGTCCCCGAGAGCATGTCGGCCATGCCGCCGTCGCCCCGCTCGCGCATCGAGGCGAGGACTTCGGCCTTCGTACTGCCCGGCTGCATCTCCCGCCCGATGATCCCGGCGAAGACGAGGTCCGTCGCCCTGCCCAGGATCTTCGGGCCCACCACGGACAGACCCACGGCCAGCACACCGCACACGAGCATCGCGTACATGGTGCCGCGCTCGGGTTTGAACTGTGCGAGGAGCCGTTTGCCGGACCCCTTGAAGTCCATCGAGTGTTGATCGGGGCCGCCCGCCATCATGCGTCCCATGGGCCCGGCCATCAGGCGGCCTCCGCTTCCGTCAGCTGGGAGAGCACGATCTCCCGGTAGGTTTCGTTGTCCGCCATGAGCTCGTGGTGACGCCCCGTACCCACGACCCGGCCCTCGTCGAGGACCACGATCCGGTCGGCGTCCCGGATGGTCGACACCCGCTGGGCGACGATCACCACGGTCGCCTCGGCGGTCTCCTCGGCGAGCGCCGCGCGCAGCGCCGCGTCGGTCGCGTAGTCGAGCGCCGAGAAGGAGTCGTCGAAGAGGTAGATCTCCGGGCGCAGGACGAGCGTGCGGGCGATGGCCAGGCGTTGGCGCTGGCCGCCCGACACATTCGTACCGCCCTGCGCGATCGGCGAGTCCAGACCGTTCTCCAGCCGCTCCACGAACTCCTTGGCCTGCGCCACCTCCAGCGCGTGCCACAGCTCCTCGTCGGTCGCGTCGGGATTGCCGTACCGCAGGTTCGTGGCAACCGTGCCCGCGAACAGGTACGGCTTCTGCGGGACCAGCCCGACCGTCCTGGCCAGCAGCTTCGGCTCGAGGGTCGCCACGTCCACGCCGTCCACCAGCACCTCGCCGTCGGTGGCGTCGAAGAGCCGGGGTACGAGCCCGAGCAGCGTCGACTTCCCACTGCCGGTCGAGCCGATCACGGCGGTCGTCTCACCCGGCCGGGCCACCACGTCGACGGACTTCAGCACCGGCTCCTCCGCACCGGGGTAGCGGAACCCGGCGCCGCGGATCTCCAGGTGACCGTGGCGCCGCAGCTCCACAACGGGCGCGGTGGGCGGCACGACGCTGGAGGAGGTGTCCAGGACCTCCTGGATGCGCTCGGCGCAGACCTCCGCGCGCGGGATCATCATGAACATGAAGGTGGCCATCATGACGGACATCACGATCTGCATGAGGTAGGCGAGGAACGCCGTCAGGTCGCCGATCTGCATGCCGCCGCTGTCGATGCGGTGCGCGCCGAACCAGACCACGGCGATCGACGAGAGGTTCACCACGGTCATGACGATCGGGAACATCAGCGCGAGCAGCCGTCCGGTGCCCAGCGACACCTCGGTGAGCTGTGCGTTCGCGTGCCGGAAGCGGTCCTTCTCGTAGTCGTCCCGCACGAAGGCGCGGATGACGCGGTCGCCGGTGATCTGCTCGCGCAGCACCCGGTTCACGGTGTCCAGGCGCACCTGCATGGCCCGGAACAGGGGGCGCAGCCGACGGACGATCAGGGCCACGCAGATGCCGAGGACCGGCACCACGGCGACCAGTACCCCGGACAGCGGTACGTCCAGGCCGAGGGCCAGGACGATGCCGCCCACGCACATGATCGGCGCCGACACCACCAGGGTGAACGTCATCAGGGCGAGCATCTGCACCTGCTGCACGTCGTTCGTGGTGCGGGTGATCAGCGACGGCGCCCCGAAGTGGCCCACTTCGCGTGCGGAGAAGGACTGCACCTGATCGAAGACGGCGGCCCGGACGTCCCGGCCGAGCGCCGACGCCGTACGGGCGCCGTAGTAGACGGCCCCGATGTTGCAGACGACCTGGATCAGCGAGATCCCGATCATCAGGGCGCCGAAGGACAGGATGTAACCCGTGTCGCCCTCCACGACACCGTTGTCAATGATGTGCGCGTTCAGGGTGGGCAGGTACAGCGTGGCGCAGGTCTGCAGGAACTGCAGCAGCACCAGGAGGGCGATGGGTTTCTTGTACGGACTGAGGTAGGTCCGAAGAAGTCGTATGAGCACGCGGTGTCTTCCGGAGTCGTCGACGGCAGGGCGGATCGGGGGTGGTGCACGAGCCCCTATCGTCGGACACTCCACCCGCGTTACCTCAACCGAATTAACCAAGAGCAGACCAAGAGTGGAGCGGCTCTCGGCCCGGAGACGTACGCGGTAGTGCCCCGCCGGGCTCCACCGCACCCCCCTATGTGCCGCTATGCCCGGAACGCTCCAGGGTGCGTCTGTTCCCGTACAGACACGTACTGCTGTCGTACGGCCTGGCCCACGGCCAGTTCCTCGCCGGGCTCCAGAATCTGGGCGACCGCACCCTGCCAGACGGGTGGCAGCCGGGGGTCGAGCGTGCCCTGCGAGACACCGAGGGCCCAGGCCGCCTGGCGGGCCGCACCGAGCGCCGCGTAGTCGGCCGGCTGGGGCACCACGACCTGTGCGCCGAACAGCGCGGGCGCCGCGGCCTGCACGGCCGGCAGCTCGGCGGCCGCCCCGAGCAGGAACACCCGCCGTACGTCCACACCGCGCCCGCGCAGCACGTCCAGCGCGTCCGCGAGCCCGCACAGCATGCCCTCGAAGGCGGCCCGCGCCAGGTGCTCGGGCCGCATCGACTCCCGCCGCAGCCCGGCGAGCGTGCCCGCCGTATGCGGCAGATTCGGCGTCCGCTCCCCTTCCAGATACGGCAGCAGTACGAGCCCGTGGGAGCCCGGCGTGGACTTCATCGCCAGCTCGGACAGGCTCTCCAGGTCGGGCAGGCCGAGCAGTTCGCTGGCGCCGCGCAGGGTGCGTACGGCATTGAGCGTGGACACCACCGGCAGATGCATCCCGGTCGCGTCCGCGAGCGAGGTGATCATGCCGGAGGAGTCGACCAGTGCCTCGGGGTGTACGGCCATCACGGACCCGGAGGCGCCGAGGGACACGACCGCGTCCCCGAGCCCGATGCCGAGCCCGAAGGCCGCCGCCATGGTCTCTCCCGTGCCCGCGGAGATCAGCAGCCCCTCGGGTGTCGTCCCGGCGGCCTCGGACGGGCCGAGCACATCGGGCAGCGCGGCCTGGTGACCGAGCGCCAGCTCGACGAGGTCCGGCCGGTAGGCGCCGGTCGCCGCCGACCAGTAGCCGGTGCCGGAGGCCCCGCCCCGGTCGGTGGTCCGGCGCAGCGGACGGCCGAGCAGTTGCCACACCAGCCAGTCGTGCGCCTGGAGCAGCAGAACGGTGCGCTGCGCGGCGTCGGGTTCGGTCTTGCTCAGCCAGCGCAGCTTGGTCACCGGTTGCGCGGCCTGCGGTACACAGCCCACGGCCTGGGCCCACGCCTCGCGCCCGCCGAGCGCGTCGATGAGATCGGCGGCGGCGACCTGTGCGCGCTTGTCGCCTCCCACCATGGCCGGGCGCACCGTGTTGCCCTGCGCGTCCAGCGGGACCAGGCCGTTCTGCTGCGCGGAGACGCCGATGGCCTGCACGCCTTCGAGCAGCCCACCACCGGCCGCCTCACCCAGGGACAGCAGCCAGGCCTGCGGATCGACATCGGAAGCCCGGGCGGCGGCCTCGGCGTTCTCCACCGGATGCGGCGCATACCCCTGCCTGAGCACGGCACCCGTCTCCGAGTCGCAGACGACGATGCGAGTGAAATCGGGCGAACTGTCCAGCCCGGCGACTATCCCCATGGCGGAAATTCTGCCGTACTGCGGACGGTGACCGTGCCGGACCGTCGCCCCCTGATGCGGATCGTTAGGTGTTGCTGGTGCCCCAGTCGTCCGCGGTACTGCCGTTGGTGTTGCGCGCGCGCAGGGAGCGGACCCGCTCGGCGACCGAGTCGGGGACGTGGTCGCCCACCTTCTCGCTCACCACGTGGTACGCCTTGCCCGCGAACTCGCGCCCCTGCTGGGCGGCGGACTCGGCGGTGTTGCGCACCGCCGGGTTCTGCGCGACCTGGCGTGCGGACTTCTTCAACTGCTCGTAGCGCTCGCGCCCGGCGCGTGTGCCCAGCACGTAACCCAGAGCCAGTCCGGCGACGAATGTGAGCCGGTAGCGCATGGTGGCCACCCTTCCCTTGCGTCGGCATCGGTGCGGAGGGAACCGATTGGCGGAGCACCCCCCTGCTTGCGCTAATGTATGTGTCGCAGCGAGCGCACGCCCCCTGGCGAATACCCAGGTAGATGCGTTCGATGCAACGCAGCAATCCTCCGTAGCTCAATTGGCAGAGCAGCCGGCTGTTAACCGGCAGGTTACTGGTTCGAGTCCAGTCGGGGGAGCGCGATCTCCTGTAGCTCAATTGGCAGAGCAGCCGGCTGTTAACCGGCAGGTTACTGGTTCGAGTCCAGTCGGGAGAGCAGCGGAAGAGGACCCCTCAGGGGTCCTTTTTCATGCCCGGGGGAACCGGGCAGGCCGCGCCGAAGTCCTCATGGTCATGCGAAGCCGACCATCCGAAGCAGGAGATCGTATGAGCGGCTATGCTGCGGCAGACGGCGCGCACAAATGTGCGCGACACGCCGCATGGGGCGGTAGCTCAGCCGGTTAGAGCAGCGGACTCATAATCCGTCGGCCGTGGGTTCGAGTCCCACCCGCCCCACTCCGCGCTACACGTGGAGAATCGATCCGGCCAGCAACTTTGCTGGAGGGTCGAGTGAGTTGACGGATCCTGGGAGCATGCCTCGATCAGGCTTTCATGATCGACAGGACGCATTCGGGACGTCGATTCCGGTCAAGTCGGGCATGGGCTCTGTGGGATGAGTCGTGTCGGCGTAGGGCAGGCCTTTGCTGGTCCGTCCCGTATCGGGAAACGCTCCTCACGGACGTCCACTCCGACATCCCCCGCGCCTCCCTGGCTGCCCGCTTATGCTCAGTGGGCGGTTCAATGTTGGTGATGTACTTTGGATGCATACATCGTGGATGCTTGGAGGTGTCCGATGTCCGTCACGCAGATTGATCTCGACGACGAGGCGTTGGCCGAGGCCATGCGGCTCATGGGTGTCACGACGAAGAAGGAGACCGTCAACGCGGCCCTTCGGGACTACGTAGCGCGAATCAAGAGGCTTGAGGCTGCGGAGAAGCTGGCCGCGCGGGGTGCGCGTGGGGAGTTCGACCACGCGTCGGCTGCGCATGACGCTGAGAAGCGTGCCCGGCGCACGGCCTTCGAGTGATCACGTATCTGGTGGACACCTCGGCCCTGTGGCACCTCTTCCGCATCCCGGGTGCGTTGCACCCTTGGGAGGGGCACATTGCCGCTGGGGTGTTCCACGTTTGCGAGCCTACGCGCGCCGAATTTCTCTACTCGGCCACCAGCCCGTCCCACCGGGACGAGCTTGCGGAGGAACTGGACGCACTCTGCTTGCTCTCTCCCGTTCCCAAGAATGCCTGGCGTTGGGTCGAAACCGCCCAGTACAAACTGACCCAACAGGGTCAGCATCGCGCGGCAGGAGCGATTGACCTGTTGGTGTGTGCGACTGCGGTCCACCACGGCCATACCGTCCTCCACGTGGACAACGACTTCGCGACGGTGGCCGGAGTGCTCAAGGAAGTTCAGCAGCGTGACGTGCGAGCCTGAGCTCCTGGGGCCGGTCCACGTTGTCAGTCCGTTGGCCTCTCATTGATCGACGCCCACGTCACTGTCCCAGGACCGTGAACCTGGTCGGTCCTCTGAGTGCAGCCGTCGCACCGTCCAGATCCGCAAGCCGTGCGGCAAGGGTGGCCTCCGCGAGGCGGGTCGGCGCCGAGGAGCACTTCCCGTGCCGCGCGAGTCAGTTCGTAGGAGGCGGTCCGGCCGGAACCTGCCACTCCCCAGCGCGCCTTGCCGCCGCCGTCGACCTTCTTTGCGGTGGGCCGACCTTCTGTCGGCCGAATTCCACCGGAGGCAGTGGAATCTTCTGCGTCGCCTCCATGCGGATGAGGTACTGCGGAACATGTTCCCGACGATCTCGCAAGGCCGCGTCCGCCTGCAGGTAGATCTGTTCGACAGCGCGCGCCGTCAGGTTCTGGTGTACGAGCTGGACGAAGAGCGTTATGAGGTCTGGGCCCAGGAGCCCGGGGCCTCCTGGGTCGAGGTGCCGACCGGTGATCTGATCACCTGTCTGCGAGCTGCCTTGAACAAGCGGTGAGCCTTTTCAGCACGGCCATCGATCGGGTAAGGCCGATGGTGCGCAATGCACGAGGCCCCCGCGCCGTTGGAGGCCGGGTGGGCCACCAAGCTCATCGTCACCCGCGAGGGTGACCGACGATACAAACTCCCGCCGCACCGGCGTGCGCTCGTCGGCCTGACGTACCTGGGCAAGCACGACACGCTTGCCCAGGCCTCCGTCGGCTTCGGTATCTCGGCCGCCGAGTAGCCAACGGGACGGGATGACTCACGACGAAGGGGCCGCGCGACGC
Organism: Streptomyces sp. SD15; assembly: GCF_054462255.1. Lineage (NCBI taxonomy): Bacteria > Bacillati > Actinomycetota > Actinomycetes > Kitasatosporales > Streptomycetaceae > Streptomyces > Streptomyces sp. SD15. The sequence continues at coordinate 187,989 of NZ_JBTLMO010000010.1, forward strand.
AACGCGCGGCCCCTTCAGGCGTTCGGCTCGCCCGCTTCGGGTGCGTCGCTGGCCGGCTGCTCGACCACGAAAGATCCTTTGCGGCTCGGCCCGTATGGCCGTCGCTGTCAGCGTCGACGATCCCGCGTCCGCCGAACCCCTGCGCATGGCGCTGCACGCCGCGGCTATCGGCCAACCCTCCCGTCGCCCATACCCGCCAAAGTGATCCAGCGCCTGCCCATCGGTGACGCCAGGACGCGAGCGGACAGTGCCTTGCACCGCGAGCCAGCCGCCCGCCAACATCGAACGGTGGGCCAGTGTTTGCGTTGATCTGCTGGGAGACGTGCGTTCAGCTGGGAGGTTACGGGGCGGACTTCAGTCGCGGGCGAGGCGGGCCGTGTTGGCCGCCAGGGTGGCTGTCGTGCCTGGCGTGGTTTCGGGGCTTTTGACGAGATCCTGGTAGCCGATGCCCTGCATGGCTTCACCGACCCGGTAGGTGACCGCGTTCGGGGCGCGAGAGAGAACGGATCGTCCGGTGGCTCTCGCGGGCTGGGGTGGACGGTCCGATCGGCGGGCGAGGACGGTATTTCGGGACGCTGATGGGACGCAGGTAATCGGAAGTGGCTGCCTCTGGCCCAGCCTGTTGACGTCGGCCAGTGGGAGCCGGCGGAAGGCGCCGGTGGCGGCAGACCGAGATGCTCCATACCTGGAGCGCGGGGCCGTTCGCCGTGACTGGCTGCTGTGCGGGTCAACGGCCCGTACTGAAACGGCCCAGCAGGTCTGCGGGCAAGCTCCGCTTCCCTGCCCGGCAGCGTCGTCGCGGAGCAGAAACCGGGCGGGGCAAGCCATCGTCGCCGACGGGGACGGCGTAGCGACCTCGGGGGAAATAGGGAGGGGATCAAGGAGCGGCGTCATGGGGGTCCCCCTGCTCGAGCGAAGCCGAGAGTGGGGGAGGAGCTACTGGGACATTTCGGCAACGCTGCGAGCGTGCGTGCCAGACGCCGCGACGCCGCTCACTATTTCCCCCGAGGTCGTAAGTGATGTTTGTGTAGCCGGAGGCCTTTGGTCGAGGTTGTTCCAGTTGTGGCTCGGCCGCCTGTCAGGCGCGGTCGGTGGTCGCGACGGGGCGAACGTTGCCTGTTGGGGCACTAGGTGGCTACTTGTCCCACATCTTGCGGTAGGCCTCGCGGTAGCCCTCGGAGTCCCAGGACGGCGCGCCGCCGCTGTTGGCCGCGGTGGTGATGTGGACGGGGGCGACGTACCCGCTGGACGGCTTGCCCGCGAAGGCGCGGTTGAACTCGTCGACGATCTGCCAGCCCTGTTCGGACAGCGGTTCGGGCACGGTGGCGGCCTGGAACTCCTTGCCGTTGATGCGCTGGAAGGCCGACGGGTCGCCGTCACCGGCACCGATGTTGAACGGGGCCCCCGCACCGTTCTTTCCGGCGGCCCGCAGGGCGGAGTCCGCGTAGTCGAAGTACAGGTCGTTGATGGCGGCGGAGTGGGTCCACTTGTCGCCGAGGCGGGCGGCAAGGGAGGAGACCCTGCCGATGGTGCGGCTGTTGGCCTGGGAGATCGGGATGTTCTCGTAGCTCAGCAGCGTCACGCCGGAGCAGGTGGCGAGTTCCTTCTTGATCAGGTCGGACTTGTGCTTGGCGAACGGAATGGTGGCGTCGGTGAACAGCACGACGCCCGCACGGCCGTTGGACTGCGCGATGATCCAGTCGGCGCTGAGCCTCGCCACGTCCTCGACCTTTGTGGTGATGTTGCTGAACAGCTTCGGGTTCGTGCTGGGGCCGGGGTCGCCGACGGCGTGCCAGCCGATCAGCGGGATGCCGGCGGCGTCCGCCCGCGCCACCTGCTCGGCGGTGGAGGAGGGATCGAAGCCGCCGATGACTATGCCGTCCGGTTCGAGGGCGAGAGCCTGGTCGAAGGCGGTCTTGAGCCCTGCCGAGGTGCCCTGGCCGTTGATGGTGCGGACGCGCCAGCCGATGACGTCGGCGGCTTCCTGGACGCCCTTGGCGACGCCCTCGACGCCGGGATTGGTCAGTGACTGGGCGATGTAGACGATGTTCCGGTCCGGGACGGCCGCGGGCCCGCTGGTCGGCCCGGACCAAGGGGCGTTGACGTCCTCGGCCGCCTTGACGTCCCGCTTGGCCCGGGAGAGGACGCTGGGGCAGCCAGGTGCGGACGAGCCGCCGGAGGACGCGCTGACCGATTCGGTGGTCTTGGAGTCGCTCTCGCAGCCGGCGACGAGCGTGGCGGTGGCCAGGAGGGCAGTCGCCGTCAGGGCCGCCTTGTAGGTGGGGTGCACGAGGTCTCCAACGCGGGGCATGAGAGGGCAGACAGGGCTGGGTGGGGAAAGGAGTTTCAGGGTCGGGCGACGGCTCCGGCGTGTGATCACCGTCCGAGGGCCCACCGCGCCTCGGACGGAGAGGCCTGCGGCGACTACGGCGTGGCGGCGATTCCCGAGCCGTGGCTCGGGGTGGCAGCAAGCTTGCTGCCGAGGATCATGCTCAACCGGTCGGTTCGCGTCAATTCCCCCGCCCGGCACCTTACATCGGCCGGCGGCCTGCGATGCGACGCGTGCCGCCGCAGCCGAGACGTCACGATTTGTTGGCCGCCGGTAAGAATTTCGTGATCATTTTTTGATGATCCCAAACCTGTGAAGTCGCTGAGGGTGCAGTTAAGCTCACGCAGCCGGTTTCAGTCACTGGCGTGATTTATTCGTTCCTCTCGGCGGCGAACGCCGTGAATGCGTCACGTCCGTTGCCGGCCACCGGCGGTCCAGTACGACGCGGCTGCCCCGGTTCAGCAACATGTCGAAGGAGGCCCGGGTGTCCGGGAACAGAGGGAACCCGCGGCTCGCCCCCGAGCCACCGGGGACAGCCGACCGGAGTCCGCGGTCGCGTCCGACAGCGGTGGGCTTCCTCGACCGGTGGCCCTTCCGCCGCAAGCTCAACGTCCTGGTGATCGCGCCCATCGCGGCGGTCGGCTTGCTTCTCGGAATCGCGGCCTACGGCCAGGCCCGGCAGGCCCAGGACGCGGGCCGGATCGCGGAACTGGTGCGCGACAGTGGACAGGTCACGAAGCTCGTCAACGACGTACAGGCCGAACACCGGGAGGCGCTCCTGCTGTCCGTGCGGTACGACGAGGTCCGCCCCGGGGCTTCGCTGCCGCCGACCACCGAGTACCGCCGGGCGCAGCGGAACACCGATGCGCAGGTCGCCGCCGTGCGTACGGCGTTCGCCTCGGGCCTGCCGCCCGAGGAGGTGCAGGCGCTCGACTACATCCGCCGCCTCGGTGTCCTGCGCGAAAGGCTCGAACGGGGCTACGTCGCCGTCTCCGACATCGACCCCGCTTACGCTTCCGCGGTCGACTATCTGATCGACGGCATCGGTCTGGACAGTTACTCCGGCACTTCGTCGTCCACGGTCACGGCACTTCTCGACACGGTGCTGCGCGCCGACGCCGCCCACGCGTCCTTCGAGAGCGCGGTGTTCTCCGCGCAGACCCGTGACGCCAACGCCCTCAACGAGTACAGCCGCGCAGTCGACTCCCATGCCCTCTACGACCAGCAGTCGCGCCGGTTCCAGCGGATCGCCACACCCGATCAGGTGCTGACCATGGACGGCATCGAGCGCAGCGCCGAGCAGAACGGAGTCAAGGCCCAGTTCGCGCAGCTGCAGATCGATCCCGGTGCCCTGCAGGGCAAGACACCGGCGCAACTGCGCAGTGCCATCGCCGACGGAACGCGCCAGTCCGAGACCCGCCTCGGCATCACCCGGTCGCTGATCGAGCAGACCGCGGCCGAGGCCGACACCGCCTCCTCGGGCGCCCTGCGAAGCTCGCTGTACCTGCTCGGTCTGGCCGTTCTCGGCTTTGTCGTCTGGCTGGCCTTCTGTGTCCTGGTCCGGCGCTCGGTCGTACGTCCCCTGGTGGCCCTGACCGACGCCGCCCAGCAGGTGGTCGACGTGGCGGGCGAGGAACTGGCCCGGGTCGCGGACGACGAGTCCGACGACACCACCCCGCTGCAGCCGCGGCCGATCCCCGTCCCGGTGCGCGACGAGATCGGCGGACTGGCCGAGGTGTTCAACCAAGTGCAGGTGACCGCCGCACAGTTGCTGGAGCGACAGGTGCTGAGCCGCCGCAACGTGGCCGAGATGTTCGGCAACGTCGGCCGCAGAGTAAGCATCCTGACGACCCGTCAGCTGCTTCTGATCGATGCGATGGAACGCGAGGAGACCGACCTCGAACTCCTCGAACAGCTGTACCGCATCGACCACATCGCCGTACGCCTCCAGCGCAACGCCGACAGCCTGATGCTGCTCGCCGGCATCCGGGAGAGCGGCGTCGACTCCCGGCCGGTCCCCCTGGCCAACGTCCTCCGGGCGTCGTTCGCCCAGATCGAAGGCTATGAGCGGGTGTCCCTGCGGTCCGAGACCGAGGTCGCCGTCGTGCCCGACATCATCGGTGACCTGACACTGATGTTCGCCGAACTGCTGGAGAACGCGGTCGCGTTCTCCCCCTCCCACATGCCCGTCGAGGTGGTGGTCCGCCCCGGCGCCGACGTCACCGACGACGGCGGGGCTCTGATCGAGATCATCGACCACGGGCTCGGCATGAACACCGAACGCCTCGCCGAGGAGAACGCCCGACTGGTCCGCCGGGAACGGTTCGATCTCGTACCGACCGACGTGCTCGGTCTCTTCGTGGTCGGGAGCCTGGCCCGGCGCTGGGAGGTGCGGGTGGCCCTGACCCGTACGCCGGGCGGCGGCGTCACCGCCAGCGTGTGGGTCCCTGCCGCGCTCCTGTCGGCCATGAGCCCCGTGGACCTCCCGGAGCCCGTGACCACGGGCCCGGTCGCGAACGTGACGCCGCTCCCGGCGAGGACGGGGAAGGGGACCACCGGGCCGGTACCGGCCGCTGCCTCCGCCGTCCCCCCGCAGTGGCCGGGGGTTGCGTCGCCGCGCGGTGAGCTGCCCCGGCGCGTCACGCCCCCCGCCGACGCGGGGCCGACCACCGCGGAACGGACCGTCGCGCGGACTGACGTGGAGCGAACCGGCGCCGCGGACAAACCGCCGTCACCTCGTACCGCCCGGCCACTGCGTCGGCGGGAGCGGGGAGCGACACTCGCCCGGACCGCCTCCCCGGTCGACCGGATATCGCCGGCCGTAGAGCAGCCCCTGGACGCCGAGACCGTCCGTTCGGAACTCGACGCGTTCGAAGCCGCGGTACTCCAGGCGGAGCAGGACTACGACCGTGCTCCGACCGGGACCGCACCATCTCAGCAACAGGAATCCCAGAAGGAGCCGGGCAGTGCCCACGCCGACAGCTGACATGAGTTCCGAGAAGCCGGAACCGACCGACCTGCGCGCCGCCGCGGCCGATTTCACCTGGCTGCTGGAGCGGTTCGCCGCAGACACCCCCGGCGTGGCCGACGCCATCGCGGTGTCGTCCGACGGCCTGCTGATCGCCGCCTCCCAGCTGCGAGACCAGGCCGACTCCGAACGGCTCGCCGCGATCGTGGCCGGTCTGACGAGTCTTGCCGCGGGCGCATCCGGAAACTACGGTCTCGGCCGCCTCAACAAGGTCATCCTCGACCTGGAGCACGGCCATGTGCTGGTGTCGGCCATCGGAGCCGGCGCCGTCCTCGGCATCGTGACCTCCGAGGAGGCGAAGCTGGGCAACATCGCCTACGCGATGACCCTCTTCGCCAAACGGACCGGGGCCACGCTCACTCCCCAACTGGTGCTGGAGCTGAAGAACAGTGTCGGCGCGGCGTCGGCCCACTGACCTTCCCCGGGCCGGGCACGGGTGCAGGCGCATCGTGAAGGGATCGTGATGTCCGTCGTCGGACCACCACCGGAGGCAGCAGGGGACGCCGAGGGCTCGCCGGAGCCGCGACGCCGCGCCCCCGCGATCCGGCCGTTCCTCCTGACCACCGGGCGGGTGTCGGCAGGCGGCACCGGCCTGCCGATGCCGGTGGAGGCCCAGGTGGTGTCGACCTCGGCCGGGCTCCTGGCCCTTCACTCGCTCACTTTCGAACACCAGGAGATCGTCGCGGCCAGCCGGCGACCGCTGTCGGTGGCGGAACTGGCCGCCGGGCTGCGACTGCACCTCAACGTGGTGCGCGTGCTGGTCGAGGACCTGCGTGCCGCCGGGCATCTCGCGGTCCATCGGCCGAACGCCGCGATCGCCCAGGATCTCTCCGTACTGCGAAGGGTTATCGATGGTCTCCGTGCCGTTCCCGACTCACGGGACACACTCCGTGACACCAGCTGAACAGCCTCCGACACCGGTCAAGCTGGTCATCGCCGGCGGCTTCGGAGTCGGCAAGACCACAACCGTGGCCTCGATATCCGAGATACGACCGCTGACCACGGAGGCCGCGATCACCGAGGTCGCGGCGGGAGTGGACGACCTCAGCCACACTCCGGGCAAAATCACCACCACGGTCGCCATGGACTTCGGCCGCGTCACCATCGACCCGACACTGAAGCTGTACCTGTTCGGCACCCCGGGCCAGGACCGGTTCGGCTTCATGTGGGACGACCTGGTGGAGGGCGCCCTCGGCAGCTTGGTGATCGTGGACACCCGCCGACTCGACGACTGCTATGCGGCGGTGGACTACTTCGAGCACAGGAACGTCCCCTTCGCGGTCGCCGTCAACGCTTTCGACGGGGAGGTCGAACACGACCTCGAGGAGGTGCGGTGGGCACTGGACATCGCCGAGCACGTACCACTGATCGTCTTCGACGCACGAAAGACGGGCTCGGTCCGCGACGCGCTGCTGGCCGTACTGGAAGTCGCCGTGTCCCGCGCGGAAGCCGCCGCGATGCCCTGATGGCGGAAGGCCCGTCGGCTGTGCCCACATCCGCGACGTGGACAGGAAGCAGGGAACGGGCCGAGGTTGCCGATGACGCCGCTCAGTCCCTCGAAGGTGTCGCCGATCTCGCTCGGCACGCCCCAGAACTTGTCGGCGTCGCCCTCCGGTGGTGGTTTCAGCACAGCCGTGCAGGCCGGCGAGAGTACGTCTGCCCCGACACCAGGGGTGGGCCTCCGCGCGGCTCTCCGGGTCGGCTGAGCCGGTCAATCCTGCAGGCGTTCGGGACGCGTTCGGGACACAAAGACAGGAACAGATGGACAAAGACCAAGCGGTACCGACCTTGCTCGCCCTCTCTGGCCTGCGAAGAGGCCAAAAATCGGCGTTGATGGACAAGGGTCGCCAAGATCCTCAAAGGACTCATCATCCGTCGGCCGTGGGTTCGAGTCCCACCCGCCCCACTCCGGCGTTTTGATGCAGGAACCTTTCGGCCTGCGACAGGTCGTCAGCCCCTCGGTAACGGAGGGGCTTTCGTCGTCTTTGGAGATCGCTAGCCGGCCTGCTGCTGGCCCGAACGGCGGACGATCAAGACATGGAGCGGCACAGGCGAGGATGGCCCGGCCGGGGCCTGTCTGCGGGGTTCAGCCGCGGGCTGTCACGATCAACGTGCCGGTCTTCCGGTTGCCGGGCGGGGCCGGCAGGACGCGGGCAGTGGCGTCCGTGAAGCCGGTTTCCTGGAGCAGGCTCGACTCCCGGGTGCAGGTGGCCGGCGACATCGACGACCTGGTCGCCTGCCACCACCGGCTCACCGGACCGCGCCGGGACCCGGACACGCTCCCGGCCGGTCAGCACGTCATCACCGCCAGCCACACCGACCGGCAGACCACCCTCCTGGTGCGCACCGACACCGCGGTCCACGATCCGACCTGGACCCTCAGCCCGCTCGGTCTGGAAGACCTTGTCCTGGCCTACATGACCCGGCCCGCCAATGCGGTACGTGACACCCGACCCGCACTGGAGGTACTCCGATGATCTGGCTGACCTGGCGCCAGTTCCGCACCCAGGCGGCCGTGATGTTTGCCGCGGTGGCTGCCCTCGCCGCCCCCCTCGCGGTCACCGGCCCGCAGCTGGCCGACCTCTACCGAGCTGCCGGCAGCAGCCTGGTGGACCGGCTCTCCAGTTCGGACCAGACCGTCTACTACGCCGGACTGGTGGTTGTGCTTGCCGTGCCGGCGGTCATCGGGATGTTCTGGGGCGCGCCGCTGATCTCCCGTGAACTGGAGACCGGCACCCACTACCTTGCGTGGAACCAGGGCGTCACCCGCACACGCTGGCTGGCGACCAAGCTGGGCCTTGGTGCGGCGGCCGCCATGACCGCTGCCGGACTGGCCGCACTCGCGGTGAGCTGGTGGAGCAGCCCCATCGACCGGGCTGTCAACGGCGGTGGCGCGACGGACACGTACTTCCCGCGGCTCGACCCCGTGGCCTTCGCCGCACGGGGTGTCGTCCCCATGGCCCATGCCGCCTTCGCCTTCGTCCTGGGCGTCGCCCTCGGCCTCGTCATCCGCCGCACCCTGCCCGCGATGGCCACCACCCTCGCCGTCTACGCCGCCGCACAGATCGTCGTGCCGTTGTGGATCCGGCCCCACCTGGCCGCCACGGACCGGACCACCGTGCCGATCGAGCCCGACGGCGCCCCCATCAGCATCCAGGAGGGCGCCAAGCAGATCGTTGCGCACCCCGAAGTGCCCGGTGCCTGGGTCACCTCCCAACAGACGCTGAACGCCGCCGGTCAGCCGGTCTCCGTGCCGTCGTCCTTCGCCGACTGCCTGCACACCGAGTCGGGTCCGCCCGCCCTGCAGCAATTCGAGCGCTGCATCGCCGACCTCGGCGCCCTGGGCTACAAGCAGCAGGTGACGTACCAGCCCGCCGGCAACTTCTGGGCCCTTCAATGGGCCGAGACCGGCCTCTACCTCGGCCTCGCCCTGGCCCTGACCGGGTTCTGCGCCTGGTGGATCCGCCGCAGGCTGACCTGACAGACGCCGGTCCGACTGCGGGAGCAGGCGTGACGGGGCAGCCGAGAACCGGCTGCCCCGTCGTCCCGATGACTACGGCAGGCGTCCCCTCACACGTGTTCCTGCTCGCGAGCCATGGGTGACTGAGCCGGGACCCGGGCTCGCCCCGCCTTCGACAGCGCGCCTGGCCACCAGAACAGCCGGCCCAGGTCGAGGGCCAGGGCCGGCACCAGGACCGTACGGACCAGGAACGTGTCGAGGAGGACACCGAAGCCCACGATCACGCCCATCTGGGCCATGGTCACCAGCGGCAGAGCGGCGAAGACCGCGAAGGTCGCGGCGAGGACGATGCCCGCGGAGGTGATGACACCGCCGGTGCTGCTCAAACCCTCCAGGACGCCGCGGGTGTGGCCCAGGCGGCCGGCCTCCTCCTTCACGCGGTGCATGAGGAAGATGTTGTAGTCGATGCCGAGGGCCCAGGAACACGAAGCCCATCAGCGGGATCGACCAGTCGACGCCCGCGAAGGGGGATCTCAGGGTTGAGTCAGGGGCGGCTCAGGGGTGACGCATTGAGCCAGGAACGCATCGAGCCCCAGGCCGGAGGCCTGGGGCTCGATGGTGAGGACCGGGGGAGTGGGTGACGGGAGAGAACGGACTCGCGATGCCTCAGCTCTGCGGCCGGGACTGCCCGGAACCCGGTTCCATGCTCTCTCCGTGGATGACGCGGGGCGTCGGCCCGCGGCGACGGGTCAGACGCCGACGCCGAAGTCGGAGGCGATCCCGGCCAGGCCGGACGCGTAACCCTGGCCCACCGCACGGAACTTCCACTCCGCACCGTTGCGGTACAGCTCGCCGAAGACCATGGCAGTCTCCGTGGCCGCGTCCTCCGACAGGTCGTAGCGGGCGAGCTCGGCGCCGCCGGCCTGGTTGACGACCCGGATGAACGCGCCCCGGACCTGGCCGAAGCTCTGGCCGCGGCTCTCCGCGTCGTGGATGGACACGGGGAAGACGATCTTCGCAACCTCGGCGGGCACGGCCGCGAGGTTCACCTTGACGGACTCGTCGTCGCCCTCGCCCTCGCCGGTCAGGTTGTCGCCGGTGTGCTCCACCGAACCGTCCGGGCTCTTCAGGTTGTTGTAGAAGATGAAGTGCTGGTCGGAGAGGACCTTGCCCGACTCGTCGACCAGGAGGGCGGACGCGTCGAGGTCGTAGTCGGTGCCCGTCGTGGTCCGCACGTCCCAGCCCAGGCCGACCAGTACGGCGGTCAGGCCCGGCGCCTCCTTGCTGAGCGAGACATTGCCGCCCTTGGACAGGGAAACTCCCACGCTGCTCTCCTCCTTGGTGCGTACTGCTTGGCACGTACGGTCCGGGCCCGCGGTACAGACCCGGATTCGAAATCTACAGCACTGTAGAAAATGTGGAAGGGTGTATCCAGGCATGTGTCCGGGCAACGAGGCTTCTACGATGGACCGCTCGCGCAGTGGATGTACCGCTCGTGAAGTACCCGGCTACGGAAGGGAGACAGGACGTGACGGACCAGCGGCAGCGTCCCCGGCGGGGGCAGGGCGAGCTGGAGGCGCAGGTTCTGTCGGCCCTGCGCGAGGCGGAGGGGCCTGCGACAGCGGGTTGGGTGCAGGAGCGGCTCGGCTCGGACCTCGCCTATACGACCGTGATCACGATCCTGACCCGGCTGCTGGACAAGGGGGCGGTGACCCGCGAGCGCGCGGGCCGGTCGTTCGCCTGGACCCCGGCGTCCGACGAGGCCGGGCTCGCCGCGCGCAAGATGCGCAAGGTGCTGGACGGCGAGCAGAACCGGGAAGCCGTCCTCGCGAGCTTCGTCACCGCGCTGGGCCCGGACGACGAACGGCTGCTGCGCGAACTACTGGGTCAGCCCGAAGCGGAGAGGGAAGACTGAATCCTCATGGGGGTGTTCGTCTTTCTCCCGCTGGTGCTGCCGTTGACAGCGTGGCCGGTCGCCCGGCTGGCCGAGCAGCACCTGCATCCGCAAACGGCCACACGGCTGCTGACCGGCGTGGCCGTTGTCATGGCGATGTGCAGCACCGTGTGTCTGGGCCTGCTGATGGTCGTCGGCACCGCGCAACTGCCCGGCAACCCGCTGCCCGACGGCTGGTCGGACCCCGAGGTGCGCGAGGCCGTCCCGTACGACGAGGTGGCCGGGAAGGCGGCCATCCCCGCGCTGCTCGCCGTGGTCGTGGCGTGCGGCAGGAGTCTGTGGCGGCACGGGCGGGTGCGTCGCCGGGCTCACCGCGCACTGGCCGGACTGCCCGGAACGGAGATCGCGGTGCTGCCCGACGAGGTGCCGTACGCGTATGCCCTGCCCGGCCCCGGTCACGGCGTCCGAGGCCGGGTCGTGGTCACCACAGCCCTGCTGTCCCGTCTCGAACCCGCCGAGCGCCGCGCCCTGTTCGCCCACGAGCGCGCGCACCTGGCAGCCCGGCACCACCGGTTCCTGCTGGCCGTACAACTGGCGGCGCGCGCCAATCCGTTCCTGCGTCCACTGAGTACGGCGGTGTCCTATACGACGGAGCGATGGGCGGACGAGGACGCCGCCCGTGCAGTCGGCGGCCGCAAGGTCGTGGCCCGCGCGATCGGTAAGGCGGCTCTGGTCTCGCGGGGTACCCCGGCGCCGACCCTCGCGGGTCTCGCGGCACCGGGGCCGGTGCCGCGCCGGGTCGCGGCGCTGCTCAAACCCGCGCCCACAGCCCGCAGTTGGCCGTCCGTCTTCACGGCGGTGGGCCTCGCGGCCTGGGCGGCGGCGGCCGGAACCGCGGTGTCCGCGATGTCCTCCGCGAACTCCGCCGTCACGATGGTCCTCATCCTGCACGCGGCGACGCCACTCTGAGGGCGCGGGCCGCCCCGGATCCTTGAGGCGCTCCTCAGGCGCTCACGCGCTGTCGACGAGGACCGACAGTCCGGCGACCGGTCCGATGAGCGCGGCGGTCGCCAGCGCGCAGACGAACAGCAGCAGCCAGCCGGTCAAGATCCCAGCCGGCGTGAGTCCGCGTCCGTCCCCGCCCCGGCCGGCGGCCCCGGAACCGGCCGATGTGGCCCGCGACGATCGCGATCAGCGAGCACGGCACGGCCATGCCGACGAAGACGCCCGGGTTGATCCAGGCGATGACGGTGAGGAAGTTCGCGAGCGTCGCGACACCGCCGAGCGCGAAGAACACACTCACCCTTGCGGGGCGGTTCCTGCCCGCCCAGGTCCACTCGCCGACGCCCGCTCGTGTACTCCCGTCACTACTCAACGCCGCCCCCTCAACCGATGGACCTTGGATCGTCGTAGGGCGGGACGCGGCAGCGGCCCTTCCGATTCCGGGCCGACGCCTCGTCGGCGCACGGCCCGGCTGCCTTCGAAGGTCAGAGGTCGAACTCGTGCGGCGGCAGGTCGAGTGTGAAGCACGCCTCGCGCACGATCGCCTGCTCGGTCTTGTCGAAGTCGCCGTCGGCGCCGCCGATGACGATGCCGATCTGGATGACGGCGCGGGCCTCGGCGGGCTTCTTCTTCGCCTTGGCGATCTCCTGGAGGACGCTGACCTTGCCGAAGGCGAAGTCGGCGGTCAGCTTGTTCAGGTTCTCGTCGAAGCGCCGCTGGAGGTCGGTGGCGTCGAAGTTCTGCAACACCTCGTTCGTGGCGATGAGTTGGGCGACGCGCTGCCGCTCGGACGGGTCGATGGTGCCGTCGGCGGCCGCGACGAGGGCGCACATCGCCATGCTCGCGTCGCGGAAGGCACCGCTCTTCAGGTCGTTCTTCTTCGCCTCGAGCTGGGTCTGCATCGTCGATGCGGACTCCTTGATGCGGTCCCACAGGGCCATGAGAACTCCGTACGGTGTCAGAGGTGTGTCCGGGCCGGGGCGGCCCGGACAGCATTCTTCTACAGTAATGTAGAAGTTATCGGGCGACCGTTCACTCTTCCTCGTCCCCCTCGAAGAAGTCGCCCACCTCGTCGACGACTTCGGCCGCCATCATGCCGCCGACGACACCGACCGCCAGCCCCGCCGCGCTCGCGGCGACCGCTGTGCCCATCCCTGGACCGGAACGGTGGTGGTGCTCGTCGTGCCCATGTGAGCCATGCCCGTACGCGGCATGGGAGCCGTACGACGCCCGGTGCTCGACCAACTGCCGTATCCAGCCGTCGACTTCGGCGGGCCAGTCGCGGACGTCGTGATGGCCGACCGTGAACCGAGTGACCGCGTCGTGGCCCGGGGAGAGGAAGCCGCCGCGCTTGTCCGCCTCCAGTACCACTTCCAGGCCGCCCGGACCGGCGAGGAAGGTCAGTTCGATCTCGTTGACGGTGTGGGCGTACTGGGGCGGCGGGGTGAGCTCGATCTCCTGGTAGAAGGGGAGTTGCTGACCGGTGCCGCCGATCCGGCCGTACTCCAGATCCGCGGACCGGAACCCGAAACCGAGCTGCCCGAGCGCCTCCAGGATCGCCTCCTGTGCGGGCAGGGGTCCGACGGTCAGCTGGTCGAGGTCGCCCTTGTCCTTCGCGCCCGCCACCGACAGCTCCGTGCGCACACCGAGGACGATGCCCAGGCCCTGCCCGTACAGCTCGGTGATCGGGGTCTCCCACGGCAGCGTGACGCCGAACGGGACACTGCGCTCCTCGCCCTCGGCGAGCCGGAAGCCGCCGCCGACGGTGAACCGTTCGAAGACGACCGCCCCCTCGCTCTCCCCGTCCTCGTACTCGGCCTCGACCCGCGCCACCAGCTCCAGCGTGATGTGCTCGATGTCGAAGTCGGCGCTGCCGCCCTTGAGATGGACCTGGCCCGACAGCGTGCCGCCGGGAAGGGCTGCGCCCGGGTCGAGGGCCGTGTCCACCGTGGGCCCGCCCACGCCGAGCGATCCGAGCAGCCGTTTGAACACCATGGTGGCGTCCACTCCTTCACGTTCGTATGCATGTGGTTCTACGTGCATGTAGAAGATTAGGTCGAGGGGTGGGGTGAGGAGGCGGTACGGCGTCGGAGTGGCAGGAAAGTCCGAAAACGAGCCCCGGTGCCGACGCGTCGACCCGCTTCCCGGTGCCGACCCGTACTCCCGTCGGCGTACGCGCCCGGCGCGGCCCGCCCATACCGTGAGGTTTGTGACCCCCTCCGGTCTGCGGCCGCCGCGTCGCGTTCCCTGGCCTTCCCGGCCCCTGCCGCCGCCGCTCGCAGATCTCGCGATCGCCGCGGTCGCGGGGCTGTCCCCAGGGAGCGCACGACCCGCACCACCTGGCCGAGCGGCTGCGCCGCACCCGGGTCTACCTGTCCGTCGGCGACGGCCGCCCCGGCCCGCTGGACCCGCCGGGCAGTGCGTACGACCCGGCTGAGGCCGACCTCCACGCCATGAATCGCTCGCCGGCCGCCCGCCTGGGCCCCCGCGTGACCACTCGCTTCCGCACAGGCGCCCACCACCCCGCCTACGGGGAACGCGAGCCGCACCGTTCGCTCCCACTGCTCCTCGACGCCGTGGGTGCTCCTGCTGCTTGCCGAGCCCCTGGCTGAGTGAGGTTTTTTGCGGTTCCTTTACAGTGGGTGTAGAGACAGGCGAATCTGTCTCTACACCCACTGTCTTTGCACGAAACCGAAAAGGAGCGACAGACCCGCCATGGGCGAGCCTCCCAGTACCAGCCGTGCCCTTCCCGGTCCGCGACCCATACATCGGGGAGCGGGGGTGGCACGGTGACCGAGGTCCTGCTGCTCCTGCTGGCCCTGCTCCTCACGCTCGCCTGCGCGCTGTTCGTGGCGGCCGAGTTCTCCTTGACGACCGTCGAGCGCAGTGACCTGGAGCGCGCCGTCGAGGCGGGTGAGCGGGGCGCGGACGGCGCGTTGAAGGCGGTCCGCCGCCTGACCTTCCAGCTGTCCGGTGCCCAGCTCGGCATCACCGTCGCCTCGCTGCTGATCGGCATGCTTGCCGAGCCGTCGCTCGCCGCCCTGTTGCGCGGCCCGCTGGAGGCGGCGGGGCTGGGCGGCGCGGCCTCGTCCGTGGCGACCGTGCTGGGTGTGGGCGTCTCCACCGTCGTCCTGATGGTGGTGGGCGAGCTGGTGCCGAAGAACTGGGCGATCTCCCGCCCGCTGGCGGTCGCGAAGGTGGTGGCGGGCCCGCAGCGCGGCTTCACGGCCGCGTTCGGGCCGTTCATCCACCACCTCAACAACACCGCGAACCGCTTCGTACGCCGCGTCGGCCTGGAGCCCGCCGAGGAGCTGGCCTCCGCCCGCAGCCCCGAGGAACTGGTCGCGCTCGCCCAGCACTCGGCTGCCCAGGGCGCGCTGGAGCCGGACTCCGCCGAACTCTTCGTACGCACCCTGCACCTGAGCGAGCTGACGGCCGAGAACGTGATGACACCGCGCGTGGACGTGCGGGCGTTGGAGGCGCACGCCACGGCTGCCGACGCCGCCAACCTCACCCACGCCACCGGGCTGTCCCGCTTCCCGGTCTACCGCGGCAGCCTCGACGAGGTCGTCGGCACCGTCCACATTCGCGACGTACTGGCCCTGGAACCCGGGAAGCGGGCCGTCACGCCGATCACCGAGCTGGCCACCGACCCGCTGCTGGTCCCCGACAGCCTGCCCGCCGACCGGCTGCTGGAGCGGATGCGCGCGAGTCGCACCATGGCCGTCGTCATCGACGAGTACGGCGGTACGGCGGGCGTGGCGACGGTGGAGGACATCGTCGAGGAGGTCGTCGGCGAGGTCCGCGACGAGCACGACCCGATCGAGGTCCCCGACCTGCTGCCCGCCACCTCCACGGAGGACGGCCGCGCGGTATGGGAGGCGGACGGCGGCGTACGGATCGACGAGCTGGTTGCCATAGGACTGACCGCGCCCGAGGGGCCGTACGAGACCGTCGCCGGCCTCGTCGCCACCCGGCTTTCCCGCATTCCCGCCAAGGGCGACACCGTCGACCTCGACGGCTGGCAGCTGATCGTGCTGGACGTCGACCACCACCGCGCCGACCGGGTTCGCATCACCGAACCGGTGGCCGTGCCGCAGCAGGTCACGGAGGAAGCCCGATGACCATCCTCCAGCTCGCCATCGGAGCTCTCACCCTGCTGACCAACGCGTTCTTCGTCGGCGCGGAGTTCGCCCTGATCTCCGTACGCCGCAGTCAGATCGAACCCCGCGCCCAAGAGGGCAACAAGCAGGCCCGGATGACCCTGTGGGGCCTGCGACACATCTCCGCGATGATGGCCACCGCCCAACTCGGCATCACCGTCTCCTCGTTGGTGCTCGGCGCGGTCGCCGAGCCCGCGATCGCGCACCTGCTGGAGCCCGCCTTCGAGACCGCGCACATCCCGCACGGCCTGGTACACCCGATCGCCTTCGTCATCGCGCTCACCGTGGCGACGTATCTGCACATGCTGATCGGCGAGATGGTCCCGAAGAACATCGCGCTCGCGGCGCCCGTGCCGACCGCGCTGCTGCTCGGCCCGCCGCTGGTCGCGCTCACCAGGGCCCTGAAGCCGGTGATCTTCGGGATCAACGCCTTCGCCAACGCCCTGCTCAAGCTGTTGCGGGTGGAGGCCAAGGGCGAGGTGGAGTCCGTCTTCACCGACGACCAGCTGGCCCGCATGGTCGTGGACTCCAGCGCGGCCGGTCTGCTCACGGCCGCCGACGGCGAGCGGCTGCGCGACGCGCTGGAGCTGGGTACCCGCCCGGTCGGCGAGATCCTCGTACCAGCGCAGCAGATGCGCACCGTCGATGACACCGTCACCCCGACGCGCCTTGAACGAGTTGCTGCCGAGGCGGGATTCTCCCGCTTCCCGGTGACCGGCCAGGACGGCACCCTGTTCGGCTACCTGCATATCAAGGACACCCTGGGCGTCGCCGACCGCGACCGCCCCTTCCCCCGCACCACCCTGCATCCGGTCACCCGCGTCCGCATCGACACCCCGCTGGACGACACCCTCACCGCCCTGCGCGCGGAGGGAAGCCACCTGGCCGCGGTCACCGGGGAGAAGGGCGCCGTTCTCGGCTTCGTCACGATGGAAGACGTCCTGTCGGAACTGGTCGGCCCGGCTCCGGCCGCCGCGTGACTGCCGGGCCGCTCCGAGCGCGGTGATCGCGGCATTCGTGGCACCGTGAGTCGACGGATACGCTGCGTCCGCGCGGGCGGTGGCAACGACTGATTTGACGGGACGGGCACGGTTGTGCAAGGCGGCCCTCGAACTGTTCGCCGAACACGGCTTCGAGGCGACCTCGACGCGTGCGGTGGCAGCCACGGCGGGTCTGTCGCCCGCGCTGGCGACCCGGCACTTCGGCTGCAAGCAGGGACTGCGAACGGCGGTCGATCCGACTGTCCCGGTGTGCGATCGCCTCGGCAGCCGCGTTGCACGCAAGCAGGCGAGTCGCGGCTCAGTGCGGGGCCTGGAGGTACTTCAGGACGGCGAGAACACGTCGGTGGTCGTCCGGCGACTGATGGAGGTTCAGCTTCTGCAGGATCTGCCGGACATGGGCCTCCAGCGTCTTGGGACTCATCGACAGCCTCCCGGCGATGGCTGCGTTCGAACGCCCCTCGGCCATGAGTGCCAGCACCTCGAGTTCCCTCGCGGTGAGGCCCGTGAGAGGGCCGGGGTCGCGCGGCCGCCGCATCAGCGTGGTCACGATCGTGGGATCGATGACGCACTCGCCCTCGACGATGCGGCGCAACGCGTCGACGAGCAGGGCGACGTCCGACACACGCTCCTTGAGGAGGTACCCGCGGTGTTCGGGCGCGTCGCTGATCAGACGCATCGCGTAGTGCGCCTCGAGGTACTGCGACAGGACGAGCACGCCGATGGACGGATCCATGGATCGCAGTTGGTGGGCCGCGACGAGGCCCTCGTCCGTGTACGTCGGCGGCATCTTGATGTCCACGATCACCGCGTCGGGCACAGCGGAGTCGAGCTTGCGCATCAGTGTGGCGGCGTTGTCAGCGGTCGCCACCACCTCGCAGCCTGCCTCCGCGAGCAGCCGCGCCAGGCCGTCGCGGATCAGCATCGAGTCGTCCGCGATCACGATCTTCATCGGACACCCCCCGTTCGCGATCTTCATCCGACTCCGCTCCCTCGGCCGGGATCCTGGCCATGAGCAGTGTCCCGCCCGCGGCACCGCCGCCGACAGTGATGCTGCCGCCCAAAGCCTCGACCCGGTCGGCGATCCCTCGCAGTCCCGAGCCCTTGGCGTCGGCACCGCCGCGGCCGTCGTCGGTCACGCGCACCACAACGTCGCTCGCATCAGCGACGACTTCCACGCTCGCCCGCGTGGCCGCCGCGTGCTTGGCGATGTTCGTCAGCGCCTCGGCGCACACGAAGTAAGCGGCCGCCTCGACCGGAGGTGGCAGTCGGCCGACCCCGACCGCCACCGAGACGGGCAGCCCGGCCCGGCCGGCGAGCAGCGGCAGTGCGGCGCCGAGCCCACCGGCGGTAAGGCTCTGCGGCCTGACCCCCTGCGCGAACTGGGCGAGTTCGCGCCGGGCGGTGGCCACCTCGGCCAGCACCTCCGGAAGCACAGCGCGCAGCTCCTCACCCGCCTCGGCTTCGAGGGCGGCAAGGTGGAGCCCCGCCTGGGCGAGGTGGCGTTGTGCACCCGTGGCCAGCTCCGCCTCCAGCGCCCGCCGCTGGGCGTCCGCCGCCTCCACGACGCGGCGGCGTGACGCGGCGAGCCCGGCCATACGGGTGCGGACTTCCGCCCTCATCCGCGCGTTGGTGACGGCCAGGCGCAGCGCCGCGGTGGCCCCGTCGACCAGCTTCGGGTCGTCCAGCACCGAGGGGTCGTGGATGAGTACGGCGACGGGCTCCCCGTCGTTCTCGACCGTCGTCGTCACCCGCCCTGCGGCGCGCCCGTCGACCTCGAGCGACCGGCCGGTCTCGTCGACGTACCTGTGCTGCCACGGCACCCAATAACCCAGCGTCAGGCCGGGATCGCCCAGCGCCCTGGCCAATTGGGCCTGCAGTCCCGCGGTGTCCGTGCGCCGACCGAGTTGCGTGACGAGGTCGGAGACGGTGGCCTCGGTCCAGCGCCCGTACAGCAGATCCACCGTCAGCCAGATCACCACCAGGCAGACGGCAGCGTCGTAGACCAGCAGGACAGCGCGGTCCGCGCCCCACTCCAGCAGCACGTTGGCACTGCCCAGGGCCAGGACGCCGGCGAAGACCAGCGCGGCGGCCAGCGCCGACCGCCCTGCCCTCCGGGCGGGTCCCGACGTCCGTGCGAAGACGTCCAGGGCGGCCGCGACGACGAGAGCCGACAGTCCCGCGGTCAGCCACGGGGCCCGTACGAAGCCCTCATAGCCCGCCGCCACGTAGGCGGCGAGGACCACGGCAGCGGCCGGCCGCCGGTGCAGCCGTCCGATCGGATAGGACAGGTGCAGATGGACCAGTGGTCCCCGGTGGAGGAACACCAGGCCGGGGAAGGCGCTGCCCAGGAACCAGCACACCCCGGTCACCGCCATGAGCAGGCCGACGCGGCTGCGGCGCCTGCCCGTCCACGCCACCGCGCCCGACCCGAGAAGCACCGTACCGACCGCGGCGTCGGCCAGAGACAACACTTGATCCGGCATGGCGAGTTCACCCCGCCAGCGCCAAGAGCGCGGTGCGCGACAGCCTGTCCTTGGGGATGAACCCGCGTGCGGCGCTGCGGCCCAGCCGGTCCGCATACACCGTGGCGTCGCGGCTGGAGGTGAGGACGACGGCGGGCCGCTCCCGCCCACGTTCGGTCAGGCGCGCGCAGACCTCGAAACCATCGAGGTCCGGCAGCACGATGTCCAGCAGCACGATCTGGGGGTCCAGCCGCTCGGCCGCGAAAACGGCCGACGCGCCGTCTGCGGCCTCCCCGACCACGTCGAACCCCTCCGCCTCCAACAGCGCCTTGGCGAAGGTACGGAAGCCTGCGTGATCGTCCACGATCAGAAGCGTCGGGGCCACAGCCCGAGGGTGACAGCACGGATGGCGGCGGCGCATCAGGGCTGCCCCCGATGCGCCGCCGCGCCCCCGCGGGGCCCGTTCAACGGGCCACCGCCGTCTTGACCCAGGGCTGCTTGGAGCCGCCGAAGGTCACGGCATAGCCGCCTGCGCAGTCCGTGCAGTCGCCGAAGTCGAAGTTGTCGAAGGTGAGCCGGTCGCCGTCGAGGCGGAAGGTGGCGTTGAACGTGAACAACCCGGCGAAATGGATCCGATCGCGGAACGTCTGGTAGGGCCACCGCTCGGTCTCGCCGTTGGGGTCGGTCTTGGTGAGGACTCCCTTCTCGAAGGTCAGGGTCCAACTGCCGTTCGGCGGACGCTCGGTCCAGGTCTCGTCCCCCGGCCAGTGCCGCCAGTCCCCGTCGGCCATGGTCCGTGTCCACGTCCCTTCGAGTGGACCGGCCGTGGTGGACTTGGCGGGGCATGAGGCGGTGTCAGGTCCCGCGCCGGTCGTCTCCTTGAGGTACTGGATCTGCGCGAGCCAGTCCGCCGTGCGCTTGTCCTTGTGTAGCCTGGCGTAAACCGGCTTCACGGCCGCCTCCATGGCCTTGAGGTCGGCGGAGGACGCCGAGGGGAGCTTCATTCCCAGCCTGCACAGGGTGGGCGCGGACTCCCGGTCCTCCGCCCGGGAGACGTCCACCGCCTGCGTGATCGTCTGCTCGAGCGCCTTGGTGAGGACGGCCCGCTGCTGCGCGGAGAGCCTGCTGTCGGCGGCCTTGCCCATGACGACGACGAGAGGGCGCGGCCACAGATCGACATTGCCGGTCACGTACTTGGCATCCCGGTCGTGGTGTCGGCCGACGACCGCGCCGAGCTGCATCTGAGCGCCGCCGTAGGAGCTGAGGTCGGTGCTTGCGGGTGCTGTGACGGGAGTTGCACCCAGGGCCCGCAGACTTTCGTCCATCAGGGCCGAATCCTGACTGACGATCTTCTCGCCCTTGAGGGCGTCCGGGTTCACCAGGGGCTCGCGGGTACCCACCAGGCGCGTCAAGGGCCCCGGCAGGACGCCGATGCCGACGACACCGGCCTTTCGCACGCCGCCGAGCATCTTCGCCGGAATGCCGGCCTCGAACACCTTCGTCTCCAGCTCGTAGCTGTCCACCAGCATGGGCGCCAACAGCGCCTGGAAGTCCGTGATGCCGGCCCTGTCGAACGCGCGGGCTCCCACCCATGCCATGTCGGCCTTGTCCTTGCGGATGTCGTCGAGCGTCGCCACCTCCGGGCGGGCCTCTCCCTCGCGCCACTCGTTCCGGAACTCGATCCTGATCGTCCCCTTGGACATCTGGTCGACGCGCTTGGCCCAGGCCACCAGCTGCGGAGGCTCAACGGCTCCGCCGGGGTTGGCGAGGGTGAGTACGGTGGCCTCGGCGCCGGCATGCCCTCCGGCCCGATCGGGTGACGGAGTCGAGCACCCCGCCGAGACCAGCAGAGCCCCCACAACTGCCGCCACTGCGGCCCACGTTCTTGATTTCTGTCGTTTCACCGGGCACCTCCCATCGATGCCCACGACGCTAGGAACGTCCGCCGAGCGGGACATCGGGGCTGTCCCCGCAACACACCACGGCCAGAATCAGGGACAGCCCTCTCCCAAAACAAGGCCTGTCCCGGGACCATCGTGTCCCGACAGATGAGCGAGTCGCTCGCCGGAGAGATGCCGATGCCGATACGCCTGCTGCTGTTCGGGCTGGGAGCCGTACTCAGCCTTGTCACCGTGGTGATCGCCCAGGCGGAGCGGGGGTTCTCGACGGCGCTCACGACATCGCACGGCCTGACCGCCCTGCTGGGTACCGGCTGGGTCCTGCTGATCGGCGCTCTCGCTCTCGGCCGGCGCGCTTCCGGGAGACGGACGGGACTGCTGTTGTTCCTCACGGCATACGCCTGGTTCCTGCAGGAGTGGGACAATCCGGGGACAACCTCGTCGGTCGTGTTCTCCCTCGGTCTCGCCCTGAACGCGGCCTGCCCGGCGGTGGTGGGGCACTTGGCGCTGGCCTACCCCGGCGGCCGCCTCGGGTCGTGGCCCGCTCGCGCGCTCGCGGCGGTGGGCTACGCGATCACCGTGGCCGTACAAGGAGTGGGCACGGCCGCGTACTTCAGACCCCAAGCGCAAGGCTGCTCGGAGTGCCCACGCAACTGGTGGGAAGTCGCCGACGCCTCGGCTCGCGCACAGAGCATCGCATCGCTGGGCGTACAGGCGGGCACGGCCTGGCTGCTGGCGCTCATCATCTTCCTCGCCTGCCGCCTGCTCACGTCGAGTCCGGCCGCACGGCGGTCCACAGGCCTGCCGACGCTGTGCGCCCTCGGCTACTTCACGTCCGTGGCCGTCTCCTACATCCGCAGCCTGGACCGCGGCTTCCTCGGCTTCGACGCGCGTGATGGCCAACTCTGGCAGGCGCAGGCCGGAGCGTTGTGCCTGCTGGCGGCCGCATTGATCGCGGAGATGGTCCGCGCCCGACTGAGGCAGCGCGAGCTGACCCGTCTGGTGATCGACCTGGGTGGCACGGCCACCCCGAGCAGACTGCGTGACGCGATCGCCGAACGCCTTGGCGACCCGGACCTCCAGATCGCCTACCCGGTCGGCGCAGGCAACCGTCATGTCGACGCAGCTGCCAACCCGGTCGCCCTGCCCCCGCCGAACGACAGAGCCGCCACCACGCTCCGCCGCGGCGACTCCCACATCGCCACCCTGATTCACCGTCCCGGCCTGCTGGACAGCCCGAGTGCGATCGACGACCTCCTGTCCGGCGCCCGCATGGCCCTGGAGCACGAGCGTCTCCACGCGGAGAGCCTCGCCCAACTCGCCGCCCTGCGCGCCTCGGGCGCTCGCATCGTCACCGCCGGTGACGAGGAGCGGCGCCGCCTGGAGCGCGATCTGCACGACGGTGCCCAGCAGCGCCTTGTGGGCCTGGCCCTGGGGTTGCGGCTGCTCCGGATGCGCGCGAGGACTCCGGCACCCCAGCTGGACCTGGCCGAGGCGGAACTCGAACAGGCCATCTCCGAGCTCAGACGGCTGGCGCGCGGACTTCACCCTGTCCTGCTCAAGGAGGCCGGCCTTGCCGTCGCCCTCGAAGCACTGGGCCAGACCCGAGACCTTCGCATCGACGATGTCCCGCGCGTGCGCTACTCCGATGTCCTGGAATCCACGGTGTACCTGCTGGTGGCTCGGATGAGCGAGAACAGGCCTGCGAGAGTCTCCGTCGACTGTTGCAACGGGCAATTGATCGCACGCGTCATGGTGGCAGGCGAGCTGCCGGACCTCGCCGACGTGGCCGATCGGATCACCACACTCGAAGGCGTGCTCACATCCCGCACGGATTGCGGCGAGACTCGGGTGACTGCCGAGCTTCCGCTGGGCTGTACGGGCAAAATCGCCGTAGCCGATCCGTAGTCGCCCGGCTCGTCATCGGCAGCCTCGCGCCGGTCTTCAAGGCGCAGGAGAGCTCGACACCATCCCAGGTCATGACGGCCTCTGGCGCGACCGGCTCGGCGACCGGGACCCTTCTTGTTCGGCGACGGCTGCGAGACGCGTTCGGGACGCGTTCGGGACGCGTTCGGGACGCAAGGACAGGAACAGACCGACAAGGACGAAGGGGTGCCGACACGTCGCAATGCAGGAACGTTTTCACCTGCGACAACACGTCAGCCCCTCGCCATGCGAGGGGCGTTCGGCCGCCGGGCACCGACTGGTGTCGCAACGCGGCAATCATCCGACCAGCAACAGGGCCCGGAGTCCGCGACCTGTGCCCTGCCTGTGATGACGTGTGAGCGAGTCAGGCGGCGGGGCGTTGGAGCCGCTGCTTGAGCGCCTTGCCGCGCTCGTCCAGCTTGGCTTCCAGCTGGTCCTTCTTCTGCTCCCGGCGCGCCTTGGCGGCCTCGCGTTCCGCCGCCGACTCCGCATCGCGGACCGCCTTGACCTCGGCGCGCACCCGCTCGGCCGGCCTGCGCTCCAGTACCGCGCCGAATCGCATGGCGAGCAGGTCGATCGCCTCCGTGTCACGCTCGGCGACCTCGGCGGCCAGCACCGTACTGCCCGCGCTGACCTCGTCGGCCACCAGGGCCACCAGGCCGGAACCCTCCGTCGCCCGCCGCCAGTCGGCGCCGCCGCCCACCAGGGCGCCGGTGCCCCAGCCCAGCACCACGCCGAGCGGCCCGCCGAGCAGGCCCACCACCGAACCGACCAGCCCGCCCACCAGCGTGCCCTGCCCCACCTTGGTGTCGACGCCCTCCGGAATCCGCACCGTCCCGTCCTCCTGGCGCTCGACGAGCATCGCGCCCCGGACCTCCACGGTCGGGCCGCCCAGCCGCTGCAGCTCACTGAGCGCCTGGTAGGCGGAGGCCTGCTCGGCGAAGCGGAAGACGACGATGTTCTCGGTCTTGTCCATTGCCACTCCTCAACTGCTCATAGGTCCTGCACTCGGCGGGAGCCGCCGTCTGTGAGACATTGTGTATCGAAGATGCTCTGTGAGTCAAGTCGTCTCATAGGTGGCCGGACGCGGCCGGTCAGGTGGTCGTGGACCTGGACGGAGTGCTGGTGATCGCACATTCCGAGAAGCAGGATGCCGCCGCGACGTGGAAAAAGGCTTTCGTGCCCTGGACCAACCTGGTCAACGGCGCCCTGTCGCGACTCGAAGACCTTCCCAGCCCCGTCTGACCAGCACTTTCTCGCCCCTGCGAGCAGCACCAGCCCGACCGGAGCCGTGGAACCCGGCGAAAGCCCGAGGCTAGAGACTCGTGCCGGTGTTGCCCTCGTCGCTCGAAGAGTCTCGCCGCTTGGTCTCGCTCTTGGCGGAAGCGCCCTTCTCCGGCCCCTCCAACAGCTCCAGGAGCGCAGCGTCTGCCTTTTGCTGGTCTTCCTTCGTCAGTTCGAGAGGGGCGTTGCGGCAGACGGTGTACCGGTCGGGATGAATGATGTTGTTGGTCCTCAAGGTGAAGGTCAGAAGCGAGCGCCA